>CAMNHX010000303.1 GCA_946539945.1 uncultured Desulfobulbus sp.
TGATGGGTCATGCGAAGGGGTTGCTGCATCATGCTTGCCTCCATACGGACAGGGTCAGGGACCCTGATGCCATTTGCATCGCGCAGGCGCGTTTTTCGCAGCGCTGACGCGGCAAAAAAGGCCTGCAAAAAACGGCGTTACGAATCGAGCGGCTGCCACTCCTTGCCCGAAAATGAGGCCAGCGCGGCAATCAGGGCCTGCGTGCCCTTCCTGCCCTGCCCCTTGGTCTGCATACTGCGGTAGAACTTGTCAGCCAGCTCGGCTCCGGGCAGAACCACTCCCATCCGGCGACACTCCTCCAGAACCAAGCCCAGGTCCTTGACAAAGTGGTCGATAAAAAAGCCAGGAGCAAAATCGCCGTTCATCATGCGGCTGCCCAAGGTTTTCATGGCTACCGAACCTGCCGCGCCCACAGAGACCAGCTCATGCCACTGGCGCAGGTCAAGCCCAGCCTGCTGTGCGTACAACAGGGACTCACAGACGCTGAACATCACACCCGCAATGGCTGTCTGGTTGGCCAGCTTGGCCTGCTGTCCCATACCTGCCGGGCCGCAGTGCATGATCTTCTTGCCCATGCGCTGCAAGCAGGGCAGGACTTTTTGCAGACCTTCCTCCGCGCCGCCCACAAAGATGGACAGGGTGGCTTCCCGCGCCCCCACGTCACCGCCTGTGACCGGCGCATCCAAGGCCAGCACGCCTTGTTCCGTGGCCTTGGCGGCAATTTTTACTGCAAGGCTTGGGCTGGAGGTGGTCATATCGCAAAGAATGCCACCCGGCTGCATTCCAGCCAGTGCGCCGTCCGGGCCTATGGTCACGGCTTCCACATCTGCCGGATAGCCGACAATGGAAAACACAAGGTCACTGGCTGCGCCCACCTCCCTTGGAGAAACCGCCAGCTTCGCGCCCCGCTCTGTCAGGGAGCGGGTTTTTTCCGGTGAGCGGTTGAACACAGTCACCGGGTAGCCAGCGTCCAGAAGATGTCCGCACATGGACGCCCCCATCACGCCTGTGCCAATCCAGCCAATGCGTATCCTGTCTTGAGCCATAGCTTTCACCTCGCCTTGTGTCGCGCAGGACCTAGCGCATTCCTGTCCGCCGCCTGCGCTCCTGTTATAAGCATTGGGCCAGCTTTTGACCAGCCCAATCAGGAATAATTCTCATTTTCGGAAAAGAAAGTATTTCCGCTTTGAAAATTTACCCGTCACTGTGCCAAAAGAACGTGTTGAAAGTGGAGTGTTTCTGCTTGCCCTGTGAAGCGGTGAACAGTTCCACTCCACTCTTTATTTGAAAAGACTTTCCACCGCTGCCCGGTCCAGAACAGAGTCCCTGCAAAAATTGGTGTTATCCTTGTCAGGATAGTCCAAAGTGTAGTGCAAACCACGCGACTCCTTGCGCCACATGGCGCTGCACACGACAAGCTCGGCCAGGACCACCAGGTTGCGCAGTTCCACCAGATCCGGGGTGAGCAGGTACTTGTAAAAATGTTCCCGTATCTCCCGACGCAGGGCCTCCAGCCGGTCGCGCATGAGGATCAGGCGCTTGGTACGGCGCACAATGCCCACATAGTCCCACATCTGGCGGCGAATGTCATCCCAGTTCCGGCTGATGAGTACACCTTCGTCAATGGCCTCTGCGCCGCCGGTCTTCCACGGTTCCACATTCCGGCATTCAGGGAGTCTGCGCAGTTCAGCCAGGATGTCCGGGAGTTTTTGCGCAGCCCGGTGCGCATAGACCACTGCTTCCAAAAGGGAGTTGCTGGCCAGCCGGTTGGCCCCGTGCAGACCGGTGCAAGAGGTCTCGCCCAGGGCCAGCAGACCGGGCAGACTGCTCTGTCCCCACTCGTCAACCTGCACGCCGCCGCACATATAGTGCGCTGCCGGCACCACCGGGATCGGGTCCTTGGTGATGTCCACGCCGCCGCGCAGGCAATTTTCGTAGATATTGGGAAAGCGCTTGCGCACAAAGTCCGCTGGCTTGTGGGTGATGTCCAGATGCACGCAGTCTGCGCCGCTTTTCTTCATTTCAGCGTCAATGCCCCGGGCCACAGCGTCGCGGGTTGCCAGATCGCCTCTGGGATCGTACTGCTTCATGAAGGCTTCTCCGGCCTGATTCCGCAAAATTGCGCCTTCGCCGCGCACTGCCTCGGAGATCAGAAAGCTGGTGATGTGCGGGTTGTAAAAGCAGGTGGGATGAAACTGGATGAACTCCATGTTGGCGATCTTTGCCCCGGCCCGGTAGGCCATGACCACGCCGTCTCCGGTGGAGATGTCCGGGTTGGTGGTGTACAGATAGACCTTGCCGCAGCCGCCGGTACACAGCGCTGTAACTGTGGCCCGCCGGATCTCCACCTCACCGGTGTTCCGGTTCAGCACATAGGCGCCCAGACAGCGGTCTTCGCCCGGATCCGCCTCACCGGAACGGGAGGCGAGCAGCAGATCAACAGCCAGATGGTCTTCCAGAACCTCAATGTCCGGGTGCGCGGCGACCTGTTCCAAAAGGGCGCGCTCAATCTCCTTGCCCGTGAGGTCTGCGTTGCCGGTACGGCCTGCGGCATGGGCCACGCGCCGGGCCGAATGACCGCCTTCCCGGCCCAGTTCAAAGTCCTTGCCGTTCTGCTGCATCTGGAAGCGCACGCCCAAATCCGCCAGTTCACGGACCCTTTCCGGGCCTTCGCCGACCACGATGCGCACCACATCTTCGTGGCAGATACCGTCACCAGAAACCAGGGTATCGCGCACATGGTCTGCAATGGAGTCTTCCAGAGACAACACTGCGGCCACACCGCCTTGGGCGCGGTTGGTGGCGCTTTCAATGCGGCTTTTTTTGGTCACCAGCGCAACTTTGGCCTGTTGGGCTGCCTTGAGGGCAAAGGAAAGACCAGCCACGCCGCTCCCAATAATGAGGACATCGGAGGAAAATTCTGTGCTCACTGTAATGCCTGTTCGGTGAAGGTGGAGCCGGGGCTTCCGCAGAAGCCCGGCGGGGGCAGGGGGGGCGCTCCTGCGTCGGAGCGCTGGCAGGGATTCCTCCTGCGGTTTTCGGCTCGCCAGGGGCTGATGCAGCCTGTGGTGGGACGAGGGCAGAAACAGAGTCGCCGGTTTGGCGATCTCAAGAGCGTTGACGGGATATTCAGGGGATGACTCGGCTTTGTGTCGCACTACGAGTCCAAGAACCGTTCTGCAAAACTTACGCAAACCTGATCAAATCTATCCAAACGTGATCGGT
>CAMNHX010000304.1 GCA_946539945.1 uncultured Desulfobulbus sp.
GATCTGCTGTTCCGGCGCGGCCCCACCTTCCCGGGTCAGGATGGAGGCTGCGCCCTGACGGGACATGAGGGTCAGTTGCCTCTGGTCCCTGTCCAGATAAACGGCATACTCACTGGCCGGCATATTGGTCATTTTGACGATGTGGCCCTGCATCCTGTAGTTGCCCTGTCCGCTGTGCCTGTCCCGGGTGAGCCGGACCGTGCCGTTTCTGAACTCCCAACGCTCGGTTTTGCTGGTCCACACGCCTTCCAGAAACCTGTCTTGGTACTGGTCCAGCGGCACAAAGGCCCAGCGCGTGCCGTCGCCCATGCCCACACAGTACCAGACGCGCCCCGGCCCTGCACCCTTGAGGAAGGCATACCAGGTCTGCACAGTCTCGCCCAGGGGCAGGACAGGCAGGGCAGGCTTCTTGTGCAGGGAGATCTGCGGCGTGCCAAAGGGCAGCCAGTTCAAGAGTCCGCTACCCTTTTCCTGATCGCCGTCGCGCAGGATCCAGCGGCTGACGGGCTGTCCTACCAGAAACTCCACGCTCTGGAAGGTGGGCAGGGTATCCACTCCTGTGCCGCTGGCTGCAAACTGGATCATGGCATAGCGGCCAATCAGGTTTTCCGCGCCGTGTTGGCGGGCCTGATCCCGCATGGTCACCTGTGCCGGATCGTGGCGCACGGGCAGAGTCTTGCTCACAGCCAGGGCCTTTTGACCGTTCATGGTCTGGGCCTGGACGATAAGACCCACCTGTGCGCCCTCATCCACCATGTCCACGGTGAGGAGGAGTACGCCACTGTTCAGGGGCATGGGCGGGCCAAACTCCCGGCGCTCCTTGTTGTCCGCGCCCAGAACCGTGATGCCGGGACGAAACACGCCGTCGTTGCGCAGTGTGATGTCCCGCATACTGACCGGTCGTCCCTGGGCATCCAACTGGAAGCCAAGCATCTTGATGGGCAGACGAACCACGTTGCTGAAGGTCACCTGGACCAGAAGGTCCTGGCCGCCGGTGCTGCCGTCGCGGTACAGGCCATAGCCCACAGACACGTTTTCAGAGACGTCCCGGGAAGCGCTGAGGTTTTCAATGGTGATGTCGCCCAGCATCTGGCCGTTTGTCACCTTGTACCTGGCCGAGATCTCCCGCATGAGGGTGGTCGTGCCGTCGTTATAGATCGGGGAAATGTCGTTCAGGGCATTGCCACTGGTTCTGTTGCCGCCCTGCCGGGCATGATCGACCACCAGCTGCGCACAATGCAGGAAGCGGTCTTGTCCCCGCTGCTCGAACTGCAGGAGTCTGGTCATGAGAATGCCCACACCGGTCACGTCGAAACGCACCACGTTGTGGGCAAAGGGCGTGAGTTGCTGAAGGGGCAGGATGTCAAAGTCCTGGGCTGCCCTGCCGTCGCGACCGGGTTTGAGGCGCGGCGCACCCAAAACCAGATTGCTGATCCGGGGTTCTGTCTTGCCCAGCATATCCTGCGCAGTGTAGAGCGCGGCCAAATACTCGGCCATGCCCGATTCCTTGGCAAAGGCAGTAGCGCGGTAGGCGGAATGTTCGTATTCCCGCCGCAGGGGAATGTAGAGGGTCAGCCCCTTGCACTCCCGGAGATTCGGGGTGGTGGCCACGTAATAGGCCAAATGCCGCACTTTCTCCCGCAAGGCCCTGATGCTGTCCACAGGCGCACCCGGCACCTCGCGTTCCAGACGATCCAGCCAGTCAGCCAGTTCCACGGAGGAAAAGGCTCGCTCACCGCGCTTGAGGTCTTCCATCAGGTTTTCGTAATGGGTGGAAAAGCAGGTGATCCGGGTCAGTTCCCGGAACCGGGCACTGGTCAGGATGCGAAGACGGCTTGTCAGTTCCTTGAGTCCTGCTGTCACCGCCTGCATTCTGGACAGGTCATAGGCTGAAAAGGCTGCTGCCCGGCCAAGCTCTGTATAGTAGCGGATATTGGCGTCCACCATCTGCCGGGCCAGGTCTGCGGTGTTCAGACCTTCGCGGAAGAGCGGCAAAATGGAGAGGTAGTCTGAACCCTGACCGGGTTCTACTGGCGGACTGGCAAAGGCGTAGTCTGCCACCTGGGCGCTTGCTGCGAGTACATCGAGCTGGCCCATGAGGCAGAGTTCAAACTTGAGCAGGTCAAAGCGTTGGCGGGGCAGGGCAGTAGCTCCCTGTTTCGCGGCCTGGACAAACTCCTCAATGGTCATGTAACCCTTGCCGGGTTTACCCTTGCCGCTGTCCTCGTCCTGCAGCAGACCGGGCCAGCCGCTGCCGTGGTTCCAGGGTATCAGGGCATAGCGCCGGGCCGGGAAACGGGCGGCAACAGTGGTGATGAAGCGGGTCAGGGTGGCAGGATCGCTCATGTCGACCTCGCCCCAGTCTTCCAGAAGTTCTGAAGCCAGGCTCTGGGGAATGGGCGCGGGCAGACCTTTGGCCGCTTCCTTGAGGTCAAAGGCCGGGGCACGGCGTACACGGTAGAGCCTAGCCCCTGTCCAGTCGCCGAGGATGCTGGAATAGCCCCTGTGCCGGTCCAGCAGGATGATGATCTCCACCTTGTCAGGCAGGGCCTGCTCCATCTCCAGCATATCCATGAGGGCCATGTGTTCCAGATTGTTGTCCCCGCAAATATAGGCCATGATCGTCCACTCTGCCGGGCCATCGCCAGCCTGCGCAGACCGGACGGGGAAGAACGCAAAAAGCGTGACAGGCAGGACCAGAGTCACCAAAAGCAGAAGGCGCAGGGGCTTCAGCGCCCTGCGCAGCGTGTGGGAAAAACGGTGCAAAGGCATGACAGATCCTCCGGGGTGTGTGGTTTGACAGAGGGCGGAAGGAAACAGAGCGCCCACGCCATAGGGTTGGCCTTGTCTCTTCCCTTCTTGCAGGTCAGTGGGCTTCGGTTCGTCTTTCAATGCCTGACATCGTTTGCTGGCAGGGGAATATAGTGATTCATCTTTTTTTTGCAAAGGTACTGTCAACCCGTTGAACAACTTTGTGTTGGTCTTGGCTGACGCCGCCTCGCAGACCCTTTGCGCAGAGGACGCGAACCTTCCCCGCTCGAAGCCTCCTTGTTCACAAGTGTACAACCCGCCTTTCTCTTCTCTTTTTACCCTGGTCTCTCTTTGCCATACGAACCAACCACCGGTCTTCCGCATACCCCTGTTGCGGAAAAACTCCCTCGTGTCTACCACCCCGGAGGCCCAAGCGCTCAATCTGCATACCCCACACAAAACACGCCCACTCAC
>CAMNHX010000305.1 GCA_946539945.1 uncultured Desulfobulbus sp.
ACTATAGGGCAAAGCCGCGTTTTTTGCCACTGTTGCGGACAAACTGCTCTTTTTCAGCCAGAAAGCACCCTTGCCCCTCGTGGTGAGGAAGAAGGATGTGAACACACTTGCCTTTTTCCCTGCCTTCGCCTATGTTCTCCGCCCGGCGGCAGGACCTGCCGCCTCAATTCTGTGGAGAGAAGCGGCAAGCAGGGGAATGGTGGGATTGCTTCCTGTTCCTCTGGGCGGTTTTGTTGAAGCAGAAATCCCTGTCTTCAGGCAAGGGAAGCGCCTGTCTTGGGTATAAGAGTGCGCCTGCATCCCGCCGCATCAGGCAGCGGGATTTTTTCTTTTTCTGGAAACGAGGTCCCGTCTTGAACTACACAATGGAACGCTGGCACGCTGGAAAGTCGGCTGAACTGTACGGCGTAAACCAATGGGGCAGTGGCTATTTTCAGGTCGCTGACAACGGTGACGCCCTGATTCTGCCTTCTCCGGGCGCTACAGAACGTGCGGTCAGCATTGCTGACGTGGCTGAAGGCATCCGCGCCCGGGGCTTTGACATGCCGGTTTTGCTGCGCATTGACAACATTCTGGATGCCCAGATCGAAAGTCTGAACGAAACCTGCCGCGCTGCCATGGAAGAACTGGGCTACAAGGGGCGCTTCATGGGCGCGTATCCGATCAAGGTGAACCAGCAGCAGCAGGTGGTGGAGAAGATCGCGGCTTTTGGCCAACGTTACCATCACGGGCTGGAGGCCGGGTCCAAGGCCGAGCTGATTGCTGCCATGGGCGCCATGCGCGACCGGGAGGCAGTTCTCATCTGCAACGGCTACAAGGACGAGGAGTTTATCGATTTGGGACTCTACGCCACCAAGATGGGCTTCACCTGCGTTCTGGTGGTGGAATTGCCCGACGAACTGCCCCTGATTCTGGAACGGTCCAAGCAGCTTGACGCCAAGCCGGTTCTGGGCATCCGTATCAAACTTTCCGCGCAGGCAGGCGGGCATTGGGCTGACTCTGGCGGTGAGCGCTCCTTTTTCGGACTCAACACCAGCCAGATCATCGATGCGGTTGACCTGCTGAAAGACGCTGGAATGCTGGACTGCCTGCGCATGGTTCACTATCATCTGGGTTCGCAGATTTCCAATATCCGCGAGATCAGAACTGCGGTCAACGAAGCTTGTCGGGTCTATGCCGGACTGGCCAGGGAAGGCGCAGCTGTGGAGTATCTGGATTTGGGAGGCGGCCTGGCTGTGGATTACGACGGGTCCCAGTCCAACTTCCTGTCCAGCCGCAACTATACCTTGAAAGAGTACTGCACCGACATCTTTGAGGCAGTGATGACCTCTCTGGATGAAGAGGGCATCCCGCATCCGGTGATCATCACTGAAACAGGCCGGGCCATTGTGGCCTATTCTTCAGTGCTGCTCTTCAACGTACTGGACGTGACCCGCTTTCAAGCCGCGCCCCTGCCCGCCAGCCTGCCGGAAGGCTGTCCCTCCTCTCTGGAGTATATGTTTCAGGCGCTGAAAGGGCTTTCAGTGCGCAATATGCAGGAAGTGCTTAATGACGTTATCTTCTACCGCGACGAAACCCGCCGCCTCTTTGACAACGGCAAGGTAACGCTCCGCCAGCGTTCGCTCTGCGAGCAGATTTTCTGGACCACGCTCAACGAGATCCAGCAGCTTTCCCGGGACCTGAAGCATCCGGGGCCAGAAGCAGCGGAACTGGAGCGGGTCCTTGCTGACATCTATTACTGCAACTTCAGTGTGTTCCAGTCTCTGCCTGATTCCTGGGCCATTGGTCAGCTCTTTCCGGTCATGCCCATCCACCGCCTGAACGAGGAGCCGAAGCGCCTGGGCATTCTGGCAGACATCACCTGCGACTGCGACGGCAAGATCGATCAGTTCATCGACAAACGCGGCACGCGCCGGGTCTTGCCCCTGCACGAGGTCAAGCCCTATGAGGAGTATATCATCGGTGTTTTTCTGGTGGGCGCGTATCAGGAAACCCTGGGTGACCTGCATAACCTCTTGGGTGACACCAATGTGGTGACTATCCGCATTCAGGAAAACGGCGAATACGAATTTGTGAACGAACAGGAAGGCGATACTGTTGCCGATGTGCTTTCCTATGTGCAGTACGATCCCAAGACCCTGTTCAACAGCTTTCGGAAAAGCGCGGAACAGGCGGTGCGGGAAGGCCGCATCTCGCCGCAGGAGCGCCGGGAGATCGTGGCTGCCTATGAGGCGGGAATGCGCGGTTACACCTATTTTGAACGTTGAACAGGGAGGCTGTCATGGCAGATGAACGCAAGGCGCAGTTTTTTGACACGGTTTCCATGAGTTATACGGCCACTGCTCCAGGCGGCGAGGTGATAGAAGAAGCGCCGGAGAGCGCACCTGTCACGGTGCAACTGGGTTCTGGTCGGGTGTTGATGGCTGTGGAGGCAGCCATGATGGGCATGGGAATTGGCGAGAGCAAGACGGTCGCCATTTTGCCGGAAGACGCCTTTGGCCCGTATGATCCAGCCTTGAAGCAGGACATTCCCAGGGCTGTTTTTGGCGAGCGGCTTGACCCGAAGCCGGGCATGGTGCTGGCGCTTGCCGTGGACCGGGACGGGGCCAGACAACAGGTTCCGGCCACAGTCCTGGCCGCTGACCATGAGACTGTCACTGTGGACTACAATCATCCGCTTGCAGGCAAAACCATTACTTACACGGTCAAACTGCACGCCATTGGCCGCTGAAGCGCAATTTTTTTCTTGTCAAAAGGAAGCGTGGCGTTTAAGAAGAGCAGGCTAACGCGAAGCCAAAAACGGAGAGGTGACCGAGTGGTTTAAGGTGCACGCCTGGAACGCGTGTGTACGAAAGTACCGTGAGTTCGAATCTCACCTTCTCCGCCAAAGACATAACCGGCGAAAGCCGATAAAAACCGAAAGCCCGCGATTCTCCAAGGATTGCGGGCTTTCTTGCGTCCGCTGAAGAACGGCAAAAGCCGTTGAGTGCTGACCTGTTTTGTGGGTAAACTTGTGGGCAAACCGGCTTCAGGTGCTGGACACCCGAAAATTTTACCCACAAAGGTTCTCGCATGGGCAAGCTGACCGACAGGCAGATTCAAGCCTTCACCTACCCCAAAGACAAAGGCCGCCATGCAGATGGCGATTCGCTCTTTCTGGACGTGCGCAGCGGCAGCCTGTTTCTGGAGGTCTTCCCCACAGGCGGCAAGTACTGGCGC
>CAMNHX010000306.1 GCA_946539945.1 uncultured Desulfobulbus sp.
CCCAGACTCTTCTGTCCCTCTTCCAGCGAGACGGCTGTCCAGGCCAGATGGTCCTGCATCCGGGCAAGGCGGGCCTGCGCCGCCTGATAGTACCAGAGCGCGGACACCACAGTGTCGACCAGCAGCATGGCCAGCAGCAGCAAGGTGCCGGTCAGCAGCGTTGCCTGCGCACTCATGCTCCGAAACCACATACCCATCCGTTCTACTCCATTCCGGGAGAGTGTTGGGAAGGAGAAGCGCGGTTACTGGTGTTTGACGCCTTGAAAGCCTTTTAACCGGGGACGGTGCAGCTCCACTTGGGGGGGATTCCAGACCAATTCAAAAACATTCTTGAAATCGGGCAGGGCCTCCAGATAGTCTGGAATCAGTTCCTCCAGTGTGGTCGGATAGCGCTGGTTGCGGGCAAAAAAGTCCTGCACTGCCTGCTGCACCTTGATGGCCTGCTGAAACATACCGATCTCTTCTTCATATTTTTCCTTCCGGACCGGATCATCGGTGGTTTGTACCAGAAATTGCAGACTCTCCAAACCTGCTGCCAGTTCACCGCCTTCTGCCCGCAGTAAAATAGACATGTGTTCAAAAAACTTCAGAGCGTCCTTCTCGTCGTCCTGCAGTCGGCTGGTTTCAGCAAAGATCTCTGCTGCCCTCTTGCTGTCATCCAAATAACTGAAACAGTTGAATCCTTCAAAAAAAGGATAAATAAAACGGTCTTTGTCCGTTTTCCGGGTTTTCCGGGCAATCTCCAGCATATCGTTTACCTTTCTGGTACTCTCTTCGTCAAGACCAGCCAGAAAGGACTGGGCATGGTAATAGGTATCCCTGAACTGCGGGTACAGTTGCACAGCTGTCATGTAGTTGTGCGCCAAAATCCGGGCATTACCCTGCGGGTCCAAGTCCTGGTGCAGGCCGCCCATAAAAACTGCTGCCTGCACAAAGAGGGTTTCTGCTGTCAGCTGGCGGCCATAGCCAGTGACAACCTGCAGCATTTTGACTGGCGGTGCAGGCTTGAGGGTAACAATGTCGCCCTTGAAGGCGTACTCCTGGGCTGCAAAGAAAAGACCGTAGCCGCAACAGGCCACAAGCGCTGCCGCAACAAAGGACCAGATACGTTTTTGCATCATACTCTCTGCGGAAGTTCCGGGGCCAGAACGCTCTTCCCGGACTTCGCACAGCCTCCCTGTCTGTGTTCCGTCTGAATTTTTTCCTGCTCTTCTGGCGGCTTATTTCAGATCCCGCTTCTGGTAGATGGCACAGGTGGCCCCCAGAACAATGACCAGAAAGCAGAAAAAGAGACCAAAATCCAGCGCCAGTTTCAGGGCAGTGGATCCTTGTTGCTCGGTGATGATGGTCTTGAAGTCAAAACGGCCCAGATCTGGAAAGAAGACAGCCAGACCTGTGAGCAGATTGTCCAAAGGGAAAATCTGGTTGATTGGTCGCCCCTTGAAAGCCTCGCGTACCACAGGCAGACCAGTGCAGGTCATATAGTAGCTCAAGCTGAGCAGCAGCACTGGAAAGCCACCGCGCACCAGTCCAGAAAACAGGGCAATCACTGCCAAAAGCATCAGTTCGATGCAGTACAAGCCAATCCAGGCCAAGGTGTAATGCGGAACGTTGAATACTTCAAAATAGGCTCCGTACTTGAGGTGAATCCAGTGCAGCACACCATAGCCAGCCAGAGCCAGAATGATGTTCAAAAGCAGGAGCAGGGTAGAGAGTCCGAGAAAGACACCGAGTACATATTCCCAACGCCGTACAGGTCGGGCCAGCAGGGTATGGATGGTGCGGCGCTCCTCATCCCAGGCAAAGACCTGCACGCAGTGGAAAAAGAGAAAGAGCATCCCGGAAAACCAGCCGATGGTCAGAATAAAGTCTGAAGAGGCCCGACCAATGTCGCGGGGGATGAAATCCATAAAGAGCAGTCCACCCACTTCCAGGGCAAAGGACAGCAGAACCAGTCCCAGAATGGCATAGCGCCTCATGCCGCCCAGAATTTCCAGCCAAGCCACGGCCCACAGTTTATGCAGCATGTTCTTCCTCCCGGTGTTTTTTGATGCAGGCCAAAAAGGCGCCTTCAATGGAATCAGCCTGTTCCTGAACCAGAAACTCGGCGGGCGGGCCGTAAAAGAGCGTGGAACCCCGGTCAAGCACCAGCAGTTGATCCACCAGGCGGTCAACGTCAGACAGAATGTGGGAGCAGAACAGGATACTCTTGCCCTCTTCCTTGAGTTGCTGGATGAGCGCTGTAATCTGGCCCCGCCCCAGTGGATCCAGACCGCTCATGGGTTCGTCCAGAATGAGCAGGTCCGGGTTGTTGATAAGCGCCAGGACAAAGTTGGCCCTTTGCTGCATACCCTTGGAATAGGTGTGCAGCCGCCGCTTTCGGGCCTCCCACAGTCCCAGGTCCTGCAGAAGCCGGTCACCGCGTTCCTTGCCCTCTTTGGCAGGCAGACCGCAGGTGGTGCAGGTAAAGCGGATCAGATCCAGCACGGTGAGCGTCTGGGGAAAGGCGGCCACTTCCGGCAGATAGCCGATGCGTGCCCGGTAGCTCAAATCAGAGGCCGGACGCCCCAGTACCTGGACCGTGCCACGAGTGGGGCGGATAAAATCCATGATCAGCCGGATGCTGGTGGACTTGCCCGCTCCGTTGGCGCCAATCAGGCCCAGAGTCTGGCGTTCACCCAAGGTAAAGGAGACATCCTGCAGGGCCGGGCGGCGTTTTTGAAACAGTTCCCGGGCGTAGAGTTTGCTGACGTTTTCAAAGTGAATCATGGTAAAAACAGGGAAAAACAGGGATAAGAAGAAGGGAAACCCGCAGACAGGAAAGGCTGTCTCGCCACAGGCTGGCACTGCGCTGTCCTGCTGCCATGAGAGTATAGGCGAAGGCAAGGAAAAAGGCAAGTTGGTTCGCTTTCCCCATCCCTGCCCTGAACTGCCGGGCTTGCCACCCGCTTGGTAAAAACCCAGAAAAAAGTCTGTCGGATTCCGAAAAAGCGGGCAAACCTGTACACGGCTCTTCTGTACCTGCCCTCGTCTGAAATCATGCCGAGCGGAGCGACTTTTCAGGAAGCGGGAAATACAGACTTTCAAGCGAAGTGGGGAAGGCTTTCCAGTGCGCCAGCACGGTAAAAGTCTAAAAAGTGAAAACGGAAACGCTCTAGGGCAATTCCGTTTTCACTTTTTATGTCATGCTGAACGAAGCGAAGCATCTCCTGCC
>CAMNHX010000307.1 GCA_946539945.1 uncultured Desulfobulbus sp.
TCAGCGAAGCGGTAAAAGTATTCCAGCGAAGCGGTGAAAGTAGTAAAAAGACAAAACGGAACCGCTCTAAAGTACAATACTTTGATGACGGAGATCAAATATCGATTCTGACAGGTCCAAGTAGAGTTACTCCCTCCCCGGCACGCCTGTTGTCTCTTCGTATTCATGAAGATTTCTTGAATGTTATCAGAATGTTACGCTTGTGTAAACGCCCCCTAAATTGACGACATTGCCCTGTTGCGGGGCTTTTCCGCGCCGGTGAAGCTACAGCTGCGGCAGAACGACGCGGAACTCTCCCCGCAGCTGGCGTATGACCCTGATCCTTGGGACCAGGGTGCGGACCAGCAACTGGCGCTCAAGGTCATTCTGGCCGGGACTGCGGACTTTCAGGCAGGCACGCCGGACATCCACATACCAGATGCCCTGCGGGACGGCATGGCCGCCCCTTCACCCAGTGGAAGCACTTTGACTCGACCCGGCAAAGGCTCATGCAAGCGCAACTTGAACAGCTCCTGCGGCAGCCGAAGCTGTCGGATGAACTCAAGGAGCTGGTGGAAAAGTCGCTGCACTACTGACTCCTTCCCTGCCTCAAGCGGGAAGGAGGCCAAAGCAACCACACTCTGACACCATGAATGCCCTGGTAAAAATCAGCACGGTCTTTGAAAAGTATATGGCGCTGATCGCTCTGGCAGTTGCGGCTCTGTCCCTGTTCCTGCCAAAATCCACACTGTGGATTCAGACCGCCTGGATCAATCCCCTGCTGATGCTGGTCATGTTCGGTATGGGGCTGGCGCTGAAACCCAAGGATTTTGCGCTTGTTTTCACCAGACCACGGGACATCCTCACCGGTTGCGCTGCCCAGTTCCTTGTCATGCCCACACTGGCCTTTGTCTTGAGCCGTCTGTTTCATTTGGATCCAGCCCTGACAGCAGGAGTGATGCTGGTTGGAAGCTGTCCGGGAGGTACGGCAAGCAACGTCATGACCTATTTTGCCCGGGGCGATGTTGCCCTGTCTGTTGGCATGACCAGTGTCAACACGCTGCTGGCCCCTGTACTGACACCAGCCATTACATATTTCTTGCTACGGACCACAGTCAACGTGGATGTCTGCAGTATGTTCCTGGCAATCGTGAAAGTGATTGTCCTTCCCATTGCTTTGGGGCTGGTACTCAATACCCTGTTCAAGAACTTGAGCCAAAAGCTCATAAAGTCCTTGCCCATGATCTCGTCACTGGCAATCTGCATGATTATCGCGTCTGTGGTTTCCCACAATGCAGCCAAGATCTGGACCAGTGGCATGACCGTCTTCTTCGTAGTGATGCTGCACAATCTGCTGGGTTATGCCTGTGGTTTTGGTCTGGGCAAAGTACTCAAAATCGACATTCCAAAAACCAAGGCGCTCTCACTTGAAGTCGGGATGCAGAACTCCGGGCTTGCAACCAGTCTGGCCAACGCTGAATTTTCCCAGTTGGCAATGGCAACGGTTCCGGGAGCGCTCTTTTCTGTCTGGCACAATATCTCTGGGGCAATCTTGGCAAGCGCCTACCGGAAATGGGGCAAGATTCAGCCATGCGATACACTCCCTTTGAACTGGTGACTACTGGCGGTCATCTTGTCCTGCTTGATCTTGCACTTTTCTACATTCCCCTGTTTCCGTTTGGGTGGGAGACCTCATTTTCTTCAGTATTTTTTCTGATTCTGACTGCTTCCGCTCTTGTCATTCCAGGATTGTGTTTGCTCCTGATCTGGAAAAAGCGTTTCCTTATCCCGATGAAAATGCTGATATGTGTCCTGTGGTGGTATGTCTTGCATTTTGTTTCCATGTTATTCTTCGGCTATGATACCATGGACATGGGGCTTGACAGGATAAATCCTCCTGTAAGCACTGTCGTGATGCTCTGTCTCTCTTCTGTCTATTCCTTTCTCTATATATATTATCGTAAATCAAAAGATGATAGGCAACGCAGCTCATGGTTTGAGAATATACTCTTTTCAGACCTTGCTCTCACCTGTACAGCATTCATCGTCAGCTTGATGACGCATATTTCCCTGACAGAGGTTTTGCTGTACTTTGCCTCATAATCCTTGACCTGGATGCTGTCCCATGCCAGTTCTTGCAAGCCACAAACTCCGCAGCGGCTACACCACCGGGGCCTGCGCCGCTGCCTCGGCCAAGGCGGCGCTCCTCCTGCTCTCCAGCGGCAAGCCCCCGGATTCCGTGGACATTCCCTTTCCCGACGGTTCCCGCCATTGCTTTGCACTCTGCCGTTGCCACATGGCAGGGGAAGGCGAAGCCGCCTTTGCCCTGGCAAGTGTGGTCAAGGATGCGGGCGACGACCCGGACGTGACCAACGGCGCAGAGGTGGGCGTGGAACTGTCCTGGGCAGGGGAAGGAAAAAGCCCTCTCCCGGATTTCTCCGTAGGCCAGCAGGGTGAAAGTCAGCCCTCTGGGAAGGAAGCTGCCGCATCTGGTACGGTCTTCTTTCAGCAGGGCCGGGGTGTGGGGCGAGTGACCAAGCCAGGACTGGCGCTGGCTGTGGGTGAGGCTGCCATCAACCCTGTACCGCGCCAGATGATTCTGGCCGCCCTGGACGAAGTCCTGCCTGCGGACAAAAGACCCCCGCTTTTGCTGCGCGTTTTTGTGGAACACGGTGAAATCCTTGCGGAAAAAACCATCAACCACCGCTTGGGCATTGTGGGAGGCTTGTCCATTCTGGGCACGACCGGTATTGTGCGCCCCATCTCGGCCAAGGCTTGGACAGATACCATTGAAGCCTCCCTCGACGTGGCAAGGGCAGCCGGGCTTTCCGAGGTCCTGCTGTCCACGGGCCGCACTTCAGAGGCTGCGGTGCAGAGGCGTTTGCAGCTTCCTGAAGAGGCGCTGGTCATGATGGGCGACTATCTCCAGTATGCGCTGGAAGCTGCAGGACGGCACGGTTTCCAGCGTATCCATCTGGCGGAAATGTGGGCCAAACTCGTGAAGGCAGCGCTGGCTGTGCCGCAGACCCATGTGCGCAACGGCGCACTTGAGGTGCAAGACGCGGCCCGGCTTTTGGGCAACTTGGGGCTGGATGCGGCAGAAACAGCACGATTGGCCCAGTCCAACACGGCGCGGCACATCTTTGAGGAACTGCGGGCCTTGGGGCGGGATGATCTGGGGCTTGCCGTGGCAAAACAGGCGCAGAAACAGGGGGAACCCTGGTCTGG
>CAMNHX010000308.1 GCA_946539945.1 uncultured Desulfobulbus sp.
GCCCTGGTCTGGAAACTGCGCAAGGCGGACGCCAACCATCAGGTGTACTGTGCGCCGGGCAATGCAGGCATTGCCGGACTGGCAACCTGCGTGGATATTGCGGCAGGCGATATTCCAGCGCTTCTGGACTTTGCGCAACAGGAAAACATTGAACTGACCATTGCCGGTCCTGAAGAGCCGCTCACCAAGGGCATTGTGGACGCCTTTCGGGAAAAGGGACTGCGTATCTTCGGACCAGACAAAAAGGCAGCCATTCTGGAGGGGAGCAAGGTCTTTACCAAGGACTTCCTGAAAAAGTACCAGATTCCAAGCGCCCGCTACCGGGCCTTTTCCGAGATAGAGGCAGCCAAGCGCTATCTGGACTTTCTGGAGTTCCCCTGCGTGATCAAGGCGGACGGTTTGGCAGCGGGCAAGGGTGTGCTTATCGCTGCGACCCGGGCTGAAGCCGAGCAGGCCATCAACATGATGATGCGCGACAAGGCATTTGGCGCAGCAGGCGAGCAGTTGGTCATAGAAGAGTGCCTCAAGGGTGAGGAGGTTTCCTTTCTGGCCTTTACTGACGGCAAGACCGTGTTGCCCCTGCCTTCGTCGCAGGATCACAAGGCAGCCTTTGACGGGGATCGCGGGCCAAACACCGGCGGCATGGGCGCGTATTCGCCTGCCCCGGTTCTGAACCCGGAACTGGAGCAAAAGGTGATGGACGAGATCATGCTGCCTGTGGTACGCGGCATGGCTGCCGAAGGACGGCCCTATTCGGGCATTCTCTACGCGGGCCTGATGGTCAGCGACACGGCGATCAACGTTCTGGAGTTCAACTGCCGCTTTGGGGACCCGGAATGCCAGCCCCTGCTGATGCGCCTCAAAACTGATCTGGTGGATCTGTGCGAGCACTGCATAGACGGCACGCTGGACCAGATGCAGATTGAGGTTGATCCCAGACCTGCGGTTTGCGTGGTCATGGCAGCCGAGGGCTATCCGGGCAAGTACGAGAAGGGGCGGAGCATTTCCGGGCTGGACCAGGCTGCAGCGCTGGAAAGAGTGGAGGTATTCCACGCGGGCACCAAAAACGAGAACGGCACGCTTGTCACCAACGGCGGTCGGGTTCTGGGCGTGACCGCAATCGGCGACACCATCCAGGACGCAGTCAAGACCGCATACAGTGCTGTTGGGCTGATAAGCTGGGAGGGAAGCTGGTATCGCCGCGACATTGCCTACCGGGCACTCTGTCGCCTGTCGCCGCCCACGCGGACGCAGGTGGCCATTGTCATGGGCAGTGACTCTGACCTGCCGGTGATGAAGGCTGCCGGAGAATGGCTGGAATCCATGGACATTGGCTATGAGCTGACTATCACTTCTGCGCACCGCACTCCGGATCAGACTGCGCTCTACGCCAAGAGTGCCCGGGAGCGCGGGATCCAGGTGATCATTGCAGGCGCGGGCATGGCTGCGCATCTGGCAGGGGTCATGGCAGCGCACACCACAATTCCGGTGATTGGCGTGCCTCTGAACGCCTCCTCTTTGGGGGGGCTGGATGCCCTGCTCTCCACAGTGCAGATGCCGCCGGGCGTGCCTGTGGCCACGATGGGGCTTGGCGCACCAGGCGCCAAAAATGCGGCGGTCCTTGCCGCACGGATCCTGGCCTTGAGCGACGACAAACTGCGGGACCGGCTGGAAACCTACGCTGCTGACATGGCCGCAGAGGTTGCCGCCAAAAACGACAAGTTGCACCAGTGATGGCCGCGCCGGTTCTGCGTGTTTCGGCGGAGACGCTGGCCCGGGCCTGTGCCCTGCTCCGGGCTGGCGGCATTGTGGCCTTTCCGACTGAAACCTATTACGGTCTGGCAGTGGATCCCTTCAATCAGGCGGCCTTGCAGCGGCTGTTCAAGCTCAAGGCCCGGCCCGAATCCAAGCCGGTTTTGACGCTGGTTCGTGACCGGACCCAGATTCCCCGGCTGGCTGTTGCCACACCAGCCCCTTACGACAGCCTGATGCGGCAGTACTGGCCTGGGCCGCTGACCCTGATCTTTCCGGCCCGGCTTGACTTGCCCTCTGAACTGACAGGTGGCACGGGCGGCATTGGCATCCGCCAGTCGCCCAACCCGGTGGCAAACCGCTTGCTGGACGCCTGGGGCGGACCACTCACTGCCACGAGCTGCAACCGTTCCGGGCAAGCGCCCACAAGCAGCGCCCGGCAGGCAGCCCTATTCCTGACTGCGGCAGATGGTCTGGTTCTGGACGACGGCCTGACTCCGGGAGGCGCTGGGTCCACGGTGGTTGATCTGCACGAGGGACGCCTGTTCTGTCTGCGCGACGGCAAGATTCCCTTTGCCTTCATACAGCACGCCGCTGCCCAATACGGCGGATGATCCACGTCTCTGCCTGTTTTGCCGTGCGGCCTGGTCAGGGCTTTGCGCCTTCCCGGAGTTGAACCAGCAGATCGATTTGGGCCATGAGCGCCACAACCGCCGTATCCACGTGCAGGATGCGGCGGCCCATGCCAAAGGCAACAAAGCCCGCCCGGACCAAGGCATCCACCTCGTAGTCTGTCCAGCCGCCTTCCGGGCCTATGGCGAGCTTGAGCGGCGCAGGCGGAGCGGGCAGGACAAAGGCTTCGGCCAGATTCCTGTCCACTCCGGGATGGGCGATCAGGCCAGGGCCGGGCAGACCGGGCAAAACGTCTTCCACAAAGGGCTTGAATTGCCTATGTACACGCACCTCTGGCAACCAGGTGTCCATAGCCTGTTCCATGCCTTCCAGAAGGAGGCTCCGCACCTTGTCCGGGGCCAGAACCGGACTGGCGAAAAAGGATTTTTCCACCCGGTTGCTGCGGATAAGATGCAGTTGCCGCAGCCCCATGACCGTGGCCTGCTTGAGGATGCGTTGCAGCATGATGGGCCGGGGCAGGGCCAAAATCAGTTCCAGCAGCGGCGGCGCAGGCGCTTCCTCTGCAAGAGAGAGTTCCAGCACAACCTCGCTCTGCTCCACTGCCAACACCCGCCCCTGGCCTTTGGGGCCGCCAACCAGTCCCAAGCGCACCGTATCACCGGGACTGACCCGTAAAATCTCCAGCAGATGCCGCGCCCTGCGGCCTATGAGCCGCACTTGCCGATTCTGGATTTCATCCGCTTCCACCAGGACCAGATTCATCGTTTTTTCCCCGAAACAAACAGGTTTCTGTCTTGCGGGA
>CAMNHX010000309.1 GCA_946539945.1 uncultured Desulfobulbus sp.
TCGACCCTCCGTCATCGCCTTCAGGGCGCTAATATGAATAAAGGATGGTGAACGCACGTGCATACGGTAGGCATTTGAGGAACCGTTGGAGATGAAGTAGAAGCCGAGTTCCCCTTTGGGTACTTCCGTAGAAACATAGATGTCTCCAGAGGGCGGCACAAACTTGGGCGCAGGCTTCGCCTCCTCCCCTTCCGCAACCGGAGGCTTGGGCGGATCCGGGAACTTCATCATCAGATCCGGTGCATTCTCTCCCACAATCGGTCCTGCAGGCAGTTGATCGATGCACTGTTGCAGGATACGCACTGACTGGCGCATCTCTTCCATACGACACCGATAGCGGGCATAGCCGTCGCCTTCTGTGGCAATAGGAATCTCAAAGTCCATGTACTCATAGGCATCATAGGGATGATGCTTGCGCACATCGTAGTCCACACCAGAAGCCCGCAAACAGGCTCCGGTCATGCCCAAGGAAAGAGCCTGCTCCCGTGTGAGTACGCCAACCCCCACCGTCCGCTTGAGCCAGATGCGGTTGGTATCGATCAGGGTTTCGTAGTCCAGAATCTGCTTCGGGAAAATATCAACAAAATCCTGCAACTTGTTGATGAAAGAGGTGGTTACATCCTGCCGTACTCCGCCAAGGCGTGGATAGGAAAAGGTGAGACGTGCGCCGCACAGTTCCTCAAACAACTCCAGGAGAATTTCCCGCTCGCGGAAGCAGTAGAGAAAGACCGTCATGGCGCCGATGTCCAGCGCATGGGAGGCCAGCCACAGCAAATGCGAGGCCAGACGGGACATCTCGCTGACCATGGTACGAATATACTTGGCGCGCAAGGGCGTTTCTATGCCCAAGAGCTTTTCCACTGCCACACAGAAACCGCAGTTGTTGGCCATGGCCGCGATGTAGTCCAGGCGATCAGTCAAAACCAGCGCCTGGGCATAGGTCCGGTTTTCGGCCAGCTTTTCAATCCCCCGATGCAGATACCCCACCTTTGGGTCGCAAACCACAATGGTCTCGCCGTCCAGTTCCAGATCCAGGCGCAGAACGCCGTGAGTGGCCGGATGCTGCGGCCCCAGACGCAACCGGTAGCGATCCTCGTCACCGCTCGCGACCGGGACTTCCAATGTCTGTCTGTTTGGTGCGCTCATGCCTCTTCCCCTCTCTGCTTCTCTTGCCTGGAACGGACAGCCAGAGCGGCGCTTTCCGATCCATAAAAACCGTACTGGTCAAATTCTTTGGCCTTCTCCTTGACTGTGACCAACCCTTGCCACTCAACCGGGCCACGCAGGGGATAGTCTTTCAGGAGAGGATAGCCTTCCCAATCTTCGGGCATGAGGACACGGGTCATGTTGGGGTGTCCGTCAAACTGGATGCCGAACATATCGTAAGTTTCGCGTTCCAGCCAGTCTGCTCCGGCCCAGAGCGGAACAACGGAATCCACATGGGCATTGCCTTCTGGCAAGAGAACCCGCAAGCGGATGCCGTGACGCAACTCGGTGGAATACAGCTGATACATCACCTCAAACCGTTCAGGAAAGCCTGTTTCCCGCTGGCTGTTGTCCACCCCGCACAGACCACGCAAGTGATCCATGCACATTTCTTCGGCATCCTTGAGCCAACTCAAAATAGCCACAATCTTGCCAGGTTTAAGCAGAACGCCCACCTGACCCTGATGGCTGACAATGTCAACCACTTCATCCGGAAACCGGGACTTGATGCTTTCCGCTATCGCGCTTTGCTCCATCGGAATTCTTCCTCAAGGATGATTTTCTTCAGTTTGAGAAAGCCCTCCAGCAGGGCTTCCGGTCTTGGCGGACACCCGGGAACATACACGTCAACCGGCACAATCTGATCCGCACCCTGTGTGACCGCGTAGGTGTCAAACACGCCGCCGCTACAAGCACAGCTTCCCATGGCAATGACGTAACGCGGTTCAGGCATCTGGTCGTAAAGCTTGCGCAACAGCGGAGCCATTTTTTTGGTGACCGTGCCAGCTACAACCATGCAATCCGCCTGACGGGGGCTGGCGCGGAAGATGATGCCAAAACGATCCAGATCGTTGGTGGATGCGCCAGCATCCATCATTTCAATGGCGCAACAGGCCAGACCAAAAGTGACCGGCCAAACCGAATAGGCGCGGCTCAAGTTGACAAAGGCGTCAATTGTTCCCAGAATTGCGCCCGCGCTCGGAAAAATACGCATTCCCTCGGGCAAATGGGCAGCCCTTTGCCCAATGGCTGCGCCCAAGCTTGGGTATCTTGTGTTCTTCGTCACTTCATCCATTCAAGGGCTCCTTTCTTCCAGGCATAGACGTAACCAACCAAAAGCAGGAAAATGAACAATAACATTTCTACCAAGGCAAACAGACCCAGAAAATCGTAGGTGACTGCCCAAGGGTAGAGATAGATGGCTTCCACGTCAAACAGCACAAAGATGATGGCAATAAGGTAAAATTTGACAGAAAAACGCATCTGGGGGGCTTCTGTTGGCTCATTGCCCGATTCATAGGGGGTCAGCTTTTCTCGATAGGGGCGGCTCAAGCGGAAGTAGCGGCCAATGAACAGCGCACCCAAGCCAAAAACCAGGGCCAGCAGCAGAAAAAGGAAGATGCCCAGATACTCGTGGGGAAGGTATTCCATATCTGTACCTTGATGTTGGGATTCATGTCGTTCCGGGGTTTGAATCGTCCCTGTTCTGGGAAAGGTCCCAATGGGGCAGGCGGATTCAGCCGGATTCACCCCGGAAAACATCCGGGGGCATTAGACCACGTTGGCAAATTTCTTCAAGAGAAAATTTTCTGGCAAACCCGGCATCCGGTCGTAGTGATGGCAGATGACCCAGTTGTTTATCTCATTGATTTTATTATTACTTTTGCAACTTGATAATGGGAGTACAGACTCCAAAAATGACACAGCTACACGCCCAAAAGTAAACAAAGTGGTGCATTTTTCCCCATTGTTTGATTGCCGGAGTAATAATAACTTGAGATTGGAGCGGAAAACCCCGGAATCCTGTCGCCCTCTCCTCTTTCTGTATTAGCTGGTTGATTTTTCATAAAAACCTCAATTGTAAGATCAACGTGAACATGGACTAGTACTCTGTAACAGCTAAACGTGGCATTATCTGGGAAACGTTCAAGGAGTGAACGAGCACTCCTGTTGAGAGATTTCGCAAAC
>CAMNHX010000310.1 GCA_946539945.1 uncultured Desulfobulbus sp.
GTTGAAGCCATAGAAGCCATTAAAAAGCTTTGGGCCAACAAATGATTTGACTCCACTGTTATCGTGCTCAAATGATTTAATCGAGATATGATAAGGAGGATACAGTGAGTTTCGTAAATCTCAGAGAACGGATTGTTCAAGTCAAGATCGTTTATTACGGGCCAGGGCGAGGTGGCAAAACCACCAATCTTGAGTATATCAACAAAACATTTCGGAAACAGATACAGTCCGAAATGGTGAGTTTGAAGACGCACGGTGATCGTACCCTGTTTTTTGATTTTCTTCCGTTCGACATGGGGAAGATCAAGGGATACGATCTGAAAATCCAGTTATACACTGTGCCTGGCCAGGTCAAATACAATGCTACCAGAAAACTGGTGCTGAAAGGTGTTGACGGCGTTGTCTTTGTTGCCGATGCACAGGAACAGATGCGGGAAAAAAATATCCGCTCCCTGAATCAGCTCCACGAAAATCTTGTAGAGTACAACGAATCGATTTTCCGGCTTCCACTGGTTTTGCAGTACAACAAGGTGGATTTGCGGAATCAGGGCATCCCGATTTTGCCCATCCCCGTACTGGAGAAGGATCTCAACAGCAAGCTCAAAGCGCCGTACTATGAAGCCAGCGCCATTACGGGATATAATGTTCCGGAAACTCTCAAGAAGATTATTTCGCTGACCGTTCTTTCGATTCAGAAAAAGCTGATGTAAACGGGATTACCCGTGAACCCTGACAGTAGCTGCGGGATATGACAAATCAAACAAATGCACAAGACGTCAATGAATATGACGATCTGACCCGTTTTGCCGATGAGAACTTCGACACAGGCGAAGTCGATCTGTTTCAGTTCACCGGAGACGATCAATCTCCTCTGACCAAGCTCAAAGCGGTTATTTTGTCTCTGGACTGGGATATTACCGACGAGTATCTGCAGGAGCTGGCAGAAGAACTGGACAATCTTACCGAATCCTGGCAGGACGACAAGGTGGCAGCCCTCTACTTGCAGGGTATGGGGAAGATAGGAAAATATCTTCGCCTGCGAGGAGCTCATGCTCACCCCAACGCCATCAAACTGCTCCTCTCTTTCTTTTATGACTTTGAATTGATTTTTTCCTCTCCGGACATCAGTAGCGCCAAAGTTTCCAGAATGGTGCAGAATGATGTACGTAAATTCAAGGTCTTGCAGTATCAGATTCAGCTTGCAGAAGAGGCGGAAGAGGCAAAGACCAAAGCCCTGAAGGATGAGCGGGCCACAGGCAAGGCGAGCGAACCCTTGCGCAAGTTCAAGGCAGCCATTCTGGAACTGGATTGGGAAATTACTGATACCAGTCTAGCTGAATTTGAAGCTGCTCTTCAGGAACTGGGCGCAGCGGAAATCGAGAACAAGGCGGCGCTCCTCCTGATCCACGGTATGCAGGCGCTGGGCCAGTATATTGCTGAAGAGCGTGCCCATGCCCATCCCGGTGTTTTCAGCCTGTTGCACGCCTTCCACGATGGCCTGGAACAAATCCTGGACACAGGTCCCACCGCGCTGACCCAGCAACAGAAGAAGAACATTCTGGTGGATCGGATTAACCGGTTGAATCAACTGAAAACGGTTATTGCCTCGGGTGACCAACCCCCTTCTGCTGCTCCGGAAGCGACAGGCGCTGCGGATGCGGCTGAACCTGTGGCGGATGACGGGGAACCGATGTTGCAGTTGGACGACGAGGAGGCCCTGCCGGAATATGAAAAGACGCCCCCTCCAGACGGCGAATCGCCAGCCCTGGAGTTGGATGTGCAACCCTTGCAGACTGCCGTTTCTTCGGAACAGGAAGAGTACAAGGGTGAATTTGAAGTGGTTGATGAGCAGGACAGCAATGACGCTTTAAGCATGGATGAACTGCCAGCCTTCAAACGGAAGGAAGCTGACTTTGATTCCCCAGTGAACGCTCTGGACATTGCCCCCCTGCAAACCACAACTGAGCTTGACTCGCATGATGATGACGAGGCAGCAGGTACCTTCGAGCTTTTTGACGATGACGGCGTTACCCACTCACTGGACGCTCCACCTCCATCCAAGGCCCGTCCCCGCGCCATTGACGAGTTGCCGGATCATCCGGCGGAAAACACGGAAACCGTCGCCGAGCTGTTTTCCGATGACCTTTCGGTTGATCTGGATTTGACCGACGACCACGCTGTCAACGCGCTTGGCGCTGATGTCCACAAGGCCAGCCCAGAGGCAAGCGCAGCGTTGGATGCGGTTGACCTGGATCTTTCCGATGAACAGGCAAGCGCGATTCCTGATATAACTGACGCCTTTGGCGAAGAAGAAGACGCAGACGGACAGGACCTGTTTTCCCAGGATGCCCCGGTTGCTGCTATAGCTGCCATAAACGACGGAGACGAGGATATGGATATGAATGACAGTAGTCCGAAACGTGCCATGCTGAGTTCCGAAGAGGAGTATCCAGAAGAAGAACTACCCGCAAGCGCCTATCAGCCTGTTGACGACGAGGCAACAGACGATTTTCGGGACAGCAATGTGGGTGAACGCAGCAAGATCTCACCTGCTCTGGAGGCAGTATCTGCAGACGACGGTTTGCTGGAAGACAGCGATGTTGATACGCAAACCCAGAACGAGCTGAACGAAAAACTCGACTTTTTCTTTAAAAGCTCCGAGGGCAGTGGGGATCAGGTGGCTCCTTTCGAAGCGCCCGGTGCGCTTTCTCCGGTGGATGACGAGGACGACCTGTTCTCGTCCACAAGCGCCAAGGACAAGTTGTCTCCGGCACTGTCTGGCGCTGAAGTGCCAGACGAAGGCTCTCTCTTCGACGGAGACGATCAAGATATTGTTTCTGGACTGGACAAGTTCTTTGGCAGTTCCGAAGAGCAGCCAGCGGCTCCTACCCCTGCGCAGGAAGCACCGGCAGGCACAGAGGAACAGGGACTCTTTTCCGATGATGACCTCTTTGCAACGAGTCCGGTTGGCAAGGAGGAGGTATCGCCTGCGCTTTCTGGCGCAGACGTGCCGGAAGAAGGGGCGCTTTTTGGCGAGGAGGACAAGGAACTCTCCGAGGGTTTGGACAACTTCTTTGGCAGTTCCGAAGAGCAGCCAGCGGCTCCTGCCCCTGCGCAGGAAGCACCGGCAGGCACAGAGGAACAGGGACTCTTTTCCGATGA
>CAMNHX010000311.1 GCA_946539945.1 uncultured Desulfobulbus sp.
GGGCGATCACAGCAAAGTCTATGTCCAGTTCCAAACCCACGCCCACAGCTGCCAGGCTGTTGTACACCAGATGCCGCCCAGGCCGGTTCAGGCTGATCTCGCCCAGTTCCCGGTCGCCGTAGCGCACCGTGAACACGTAGCGCCCGTTTTGGCGCTTCAGCTTCACTGCCTGCAAGTCTGCCTGCTCGGAAAGGCCGTAGGTCAAGATGCGCTTTCTGATCCTGG
The DNA here is from genome assembly GCA_946539945.1 of uncultured Desulfobulbus sp. Taxonomy (GTDB): domain Bacteria; phylum Desulfobacterota; class Desulfobulbia; order Desulfobulbales; family Desulfobulbaceae; genus Desulfobulbus. Next base: position 226 of record CAMNHX010000311.1, read on the forward strand.
GCAAAAGCTGGGCCACGTTGTCGTCATCCAGACAGAGCACTGCCACGCCGTAAAAGGGCAGGCGTGCGACAAAGTCTCCGAACACCGAGCGGATATGGTCCAAGTCGTGGTAATAGTCCAGATGCTCCAGATCAATGTTGGTGATGACCTCAATGGCTGGCGACAGCTTCAAAAAAGAACCGTCACTTTCGTCTGCTTCAGCCACCAGAAAGTCGCCTGTGCCCAGATGCACGTTACTGCCGCCCAGACTCTGCACCTTGCCCCCCACCACTACCGCCGGGTCCAGCCCGGCTTCGGTCAGCACTGCGGCCACCATGGATGTGGTGCTGGTCTTGCCATGACTGCCTGCCACTGCAATGCCAAAACGTTTCAGACGCATCAGTTCAGCCAGCATTTCAGCCCGCTGCACAAGCGGAATTTTGGCAGAAACAGCAGCCTGAATCTCTGGATTATCAGGCCGAATGGCGCTGGACACCACCACCACGTCCGCGCCCTCTGCCCAGCGGGCGTCGTGACCGATATGCACCGTGCAGCCCAGACTTTCCAAGTGTCGGGTCAGGTCATTGGCCTGCACGTCTGAACCGCTCACCCGGTAATGCAGACTCAAGAGCAGTTCGGCAATGCCTGACATGCCAATGCCGCCAATGCCCACGAAATGGATATGCAGGTTGTGTCTGTACATGATCTTACCGTGATTTGGCCAGCTTGAGACACTCGTCCACCAGTCGTTCCGCTGCATCTGGGCGGGCAAGCTGGCGCATGGCCGCTCCCATAGCCTGCAGCCTGGACCCGTCTGCCAGAAGCGTTTGCAACTGCGTGGCCAGCGCTTCTGGACTCAAGTCTTTTTGTGGGCAGACCAAGGCTCCCCCCCCATCGGCGTAGTGTGCCGCGTTGACTGCCTGATGGTCGTCTGCGGCAAAGGGATAGGGTATCAGGATCGCAGGCAGACCCATGACCGCCAGTTCTGCAAGACTGGTAGCGCCTGCCCGGGAGATTGCCAGATCAGCCTCGGCATAGGCTGCGGCCATGTCCGTAATAAAGGCTGAAACCTCGGCAACAATGCCAGACGCCGCATAGGCGGCCTGCACAGCTTCCGCATCAGTCTGCCCGGTTTGATGCCTGACCTGTACCGTTACTCCCTGCCCTTGCAAGAGGGCCAGAGCTGCCGGAACCTGCTCGTTGATCGCGTGCGCCCCTTGACTGCCGCCCAGCACCAAAATCCGGGGACTCTCCCCAGGCTGAAGAAGTCGTCGCGCCTGCTGTCCGGCGGCCACGATCTCTGCCCGCACCGGGTTGCCGGTCTGCACGGTTCTGGCTGCCGGAAAGGGCGGCTTGCAGGGCATGGAGATGCAGATCCGGTCCACAAAGCGCCCGGCCAGACGGTTTGCCAGTCCGGGCACAGAGTTCTGTTCGTGGATTGCGGTCGGGATGCCCAGGGTTTTTGCAGCCACCAAGACCGGTCCGGTCACATAACCGCCCACGCCAAAGACCAGATCAGGCTGGAACGCGGTCAGCATCCTGCGTGCCTGCCAGACCGCCCTAGGCTGGGAGAACAGCGCCCGCAGGCGCTCACCAAGTCCCAGACCTTTCAGACCGCCGCACTCCAAACTTGCCACTTGAAAATCCTGTCCCCGCAGGGCCTTTTGATCCATGATCCGGGATGTGCCGATAAAAAGCACCTCACTCTCTGCCTGCCGTGCCTTCAGGGCATGGGCCAGGGCAATGCCCGGAAAGAGATGCCCACCTGTGCCGCCGCCTGTAATCACTGCCCGCATCGTCAGACCTCCGCCTTCAGGGCCAGCACAGCTTCGGCAAAAACCTGCCCGCGCTCCGCATAGCTGGCAAACATGTCAAAGCTGGAACAACCAGGAGCCAAAAGAACCGTGTCTCCGGGCTGTGCCGCTGTCTGGGCCAAACGCACTGCCTCTGGCATATCGCCTGCCCGCTGGACCGGAACCAGTTTGCCGTAAGCAGCCTCAATCAGGGGCGCTGCCTCGCCCAAAAGTACCAGGGTCCGCACCTTCTGCCGCACTGTGTCTGCAACCAGGGCATAGTCGCCGCCCTTGTCCTTACCTCCGGCAATCAGCACCGCCTGCCCCGGACAACTGTTCAGGGCCGCAGCCATAGCGCCAATGTTTGTGGCCTTGGAATCATCCACATAGCTCACGCCCTTGATGAGCGCCACTTCAGCCATGCGATGCGCGGCTGGTTGAAAACTGCTCAAGCCTGCGACAAGCGCTGTCTTGTCAAGGTTCAGGACACTGACAGCCAGGACTGCGGCTGCCGCGTTCAGTCGGTTGACCAGCGAGTGCAGCCGGGTACTGTCTAGGGACAGACGCTGCTCCTGTCCGGCAAACCGCAGTCGCACAGCATCCGCCTCCACCACGCAATCAGCCCCAAGCGCCTCGCCAAAGCCCAAACGCCGCACTCCGTCTGGCAGGACTGTTACAGCGGCAAGCGGATCGTCCAGCCCCAGAATCGCTGTATCACCCGGTCTTTGTGCGGCAAAGAGTTTGCGCTTGGCTACGGCGTAGCTTTCCAGAGAGCCGTGGCGATCCAGATGATCTGGCGTGATGTTCAACAAAAGCCCAATGTCTGGTCTGAAGGAACCGGCAAGGTCCAGTTGAAAACTGGACAACTCCAGAACCACGCAGTCAAAACCCTCTGGGTGCAGGCAGTATTCCAGAAGCGGCGTGCCGATGTTACCGCCCACAAAGGGCCTTTTGCCTGCCTGCCGCAAGAGGTGGCCAATCAGGCTGGTGGTCGTGGTTTTACCGTTGGAACCGGTCACTGCGATCACCGGAACCTGAAAGCGCCCGGCAGCCAAGGCCAGTTCTCCCAAGAGCGGTAAGCCCCGACGCTGTGCCTCTACCAGAATCGGGCTTTGCAGCGCTACGCCCGGCGCTGGCGAGAGCAGAGTC
>CAMNHX010000312.1 GCA_946539945.1 uncultured Desulfobulbus sp.
ATCAGATTGCCATCGGGGGTGACGGCGCCTTCCTGCCCACTGTGGCTGACTACTGGGGTGATCCTGAACGTGCAGCCTCTGCAACCGGTTCTGGCGTGATCAGCGGCGGTGCAGGCGAAAAGCTCTTGCTGGCGCTGAAAGGCCATCTGGAAGACAGGAATTTCTGGAAGCGGCCCATTTACACGAGCCTGGACGGCAAGACCCTGGTTCCCTTCAGCCCGGAAAGCACAGAACTGACTGCGGAGATTCTGGGGGCAAGCGACAGTGCAGAGCGCAACCGGATCATCAACTTCACTCACGGCTATACCAGCGAACTGGCCTCGGACGGACAGTCTCCAGTGGCAGTGCGCCCCTGGGTCATAGGGCCAATCATCCATTCCCAGCCCGTGTCCATAACCTACTATGACACCACGGACAGCACCCTGCCTTCACAGGCAACCTACATTGCTGTGGGCAGCAATGACGGCATGATCCACGTGATCTGTGAGGAGTCGGACAAGGCCAAAACCTGCACTGCAGGCGGCCAGACCTACCAGCCCGGCGATGAGGTCTTTGCCTTCATCCCCACAGACATCCTGCCCAAACTCAAGGACCTGGTTGACCTTGAAGGCGACTACCTGGACACTGTGGACGGTCCGCTCACCGTGTACAGCAAGAATGCCCAACCCACCTACCTGATCTTTGGCGAGCGCCGGGGCGGCAGGCATTACTGGTGTCTGAACATCAGCGATCAGGATCCGGCAAAGTGGAAAGTGCAGTGGGACTACACCAACCCCGAACTGGGCCAGACCTGGGGAACCGTGCAGACTGCACGCATCCTGTCCGGAGCCTTGGGCAGCAATGGCACACGCAGTTATCAGGACGTGGCGATCTTCTCTGGCGGCTATGACGATATTGAGGACAACTACCCTGAACCCTTTACTGATCCGGGCACTGGTCATCCCTTTGAAGTCTCTGGCAACAAGATAAACTACAACAAGGTGACAGGCGCCTGGTCCAAGGCTGTACAGGATCTCAACCAGAACGGCAAATACGACATCTGGAACGGTCAGAACAGCGCCATTGAAACCAGAATCCCGGCGCGTGGCATCTTTGTGGTGGATATTGACGATCCAACAAAGTCGCATCAGGTTACGTTCAAGGGTCAGACTGTACAGGTCCTGCCCTTCTCTGTGACCTGGGATGCCACCGGCATAGCTTCCGGCCAGAGTACTGGCATCACCCAGAAGCGCAGCGACATGAAGTACTGCATCCCGGCCACACCCAAGCTGGTGAGTGAAACCATCTCCTATACGGATGAAACCGCAGCAAGCGGCAGATCAGCAGCCACCAACGTGCTGAACACGCTCTACGTGCCTGATATGTATGCCAACCTGTTCAAGGCGCGGCTGGATCTGCGGTTCATAGACAAGGGCACTGCTGATGCGCCGGACTGGCAGTTGGAAGGCAAGGGTTGGGTGGTTGACCGCATCTTCAGCTCCAACCCCGGTTACGGCGACTATGACGAGGAACAGCCTGCAGCCGGTCGCCCGGTCAAGGTCAATATGGCAGACCAGGGGCGGAAGACCTTTTACTCGCCTTCCATTTCCTGGGGCGGGACCAAGGACAACTTTGAGGCTTCCAACTTCCACTTTGGCGAGGTGGATGATCCCATCATCACGGAATTTCCGGGGACGGATGCCATTGCCTCCCTGTTCTTCGGCACTGGTGACCGTGAACATCCCCTGTACGCCATAGTGCATAACAGAATGTATGCTGTCTATGACGACACTGCCGTGAAGGAGGCGATTCAGAAGGATCAGGACGGCAACCAGATTGGTGAACCGATTCCGGTCAGCACTGCACCCTATACGGAAAGGAACCTGCTGAACCTGACCTGCGACGAACTGGACAAGTTCTCCACTGTCAAGCAGTGCTATCTGGATTCGTCATACTACATCAATGACGATCCAAAGCAGGTCTGCACAGAGGCCAAGGCAGACGAGTGGACCAAGACCTATCTGCGGGAAAAGCTCTACGATGATGCCACGTATGTGGATGACAAAGGCCAGGAGCATCTGGAAGGGGAAAGCGGCACGGTCAAGGAAGACGATGCCAAGGGCTGGTTCATTGTTCTGGACAGGCAGGGCGACACCAAGGCCTGCAGCCATATGCAGGACAGTGAGGCTGGGTCTTTGATCGATGCCAACAACGACAGCACCACCGCTTTCCACAACCATGTGGGCGAGCAGATCTTGAGTGAAATGACCCTGTTCTACGGTACGCTGTACTATACCTCGTATCAGCCCAACCTGGGCAATCCCTGCGACCCGGAAGGCAACGGCTTTGCCTATGCCATCCGCTACGAGGACAGCAGCGCCAATTACAACTACGGCGGTACAGGCTATGTGGTCAACCGGTACTGGAAATACACCGGCATTGCCGGCATTCCGACTGGCTTCTCCATTGTCTTCAGGGGCAGTGAGGTGCAGGCAGTGGCCAACATGGGCGGCCAGACAATCGGCGCAGGCTACCTGGTGGAGAAGCAGGACGGGAGCGGCGCAGGCGTGAGCGCTCCGGGACTCCTGATCGATTCCCCGCCAATGGGTCTGGAAATGTACTACTGGCGTGACAGCAACAGCCAGGCACAGGAGTAAGGTATTCACTGGCGCTGTTCCCGAACTGTCTGCAGTCCGGGAACAGCCTGATTCTTTTTGACAGAGAGGAAAGAAAACTATGAACAAAATCGGTATGCTGTCTTGCGCGATCCTCTGCTTTGCAGCCCAGTTCCTGCTGCTTGCACCGGTGTTCGCAGAACCTGGCAGTGGCATTGCGACCGGTCTGATCAGCAAGGTGGGAGACAATGGCGCTATCACCCTGAATTCAGTGACCTACTATCCCATTCCTGCCGGGGTGCAAAATATGCCCAGTCTGGAAAAGGGGCAGGCCATCACCCTGCGGCACGTGCCCTGCAATCAGGACAGTTCAAAGCGCTACTATACTGAAGTGGCGCTGGGTCTGAACAGCCTGGCTGCAACAGGGGAAACAGAAGCCCTCCCAAGGGGAGTGGGACCAGAGGTACCGCAGCCGGTCACAATCCCTTAGAGCGGTTCCGCTTTGTCTTTTTACTACTTTCACCGCTTCGCTGGAAAGTCTGAAGCGCGA
>CAMNHX010000313.1 GCA_946539945.1 uncultured Desulfobulbus sp.
CCGGCAGAGATTTTCGCCTTTTGCCGAGAGTATAATAAGTTCGCCGAGCGTCGGCCCTTGGTGGTGGTTCCCTCCAGCTTCAGCAGTGTGAAAGAGGAGGAACTGGTCGCCAACGGCGTCAACGTGGTGATCTACGCCAACCAACTGCTCCGCGCCGCCTATCCGGCCATGCTGGCCACGGCCAAATCCATTCTGGAGCACCAGCGCAGCCTTGAGGCGGAAAGCAGTCTGATGAGCATCAAGGAGATTCTCGAACTCGTGCCAGGGACAAAGTGATGATTGATACCAAAGTATTCATTGAGGCCCTGCGGGCGCATGGGGTCTCGCTCTTCGCCGGGGTTCCGGATTCCCTGCTCAAGGAGTTTTCTGGCTGCCTGATGCAAATGTCCGGACAGACGGACTCTCCACGCCATGTGATCACGGCCAACGAAGGCAATGCCGTGGGCTTGGCCATCGGCCACTACTTGGCCACCGGTAGACCGGCAGTGGTCTATATGCAAAATTCAGGGCTGGGCAATATTGTCAACCCGGTCTGCTCCCTGGCCGACCCGGACGTGTACGGCGTGCCCATGCTCTGCGTCATCGGCTGGCGGGGTGAGCCGGGCGTAAAGGACGAACCCCAGCACAAGAAGCAGGGCAGGGTGACGCTGACCCAACTTGAAACTTTGGAGATGCCCTATCTGGTGCTGGATGCGGAAAGCGACATCAGCGCGGCCCTGGACGAGATCTGGCTCAAAATGCAGGCTCGCAGCGGCCCGGTCGCTCTGGTGATCCGCAAAAACAGCTTGAGTCCGGTGGGCTACGCGCCAGGCAAAGAACCGCTCGGCTGGCCGGAAGGGCTTGCTCCCCTGTACCGGGAAGAGGCCATCAAGACGATCATTGAGCTGCTGCCGGAAGACGCCTGTGTCATCGCTACCACGGGCAAGGCCGGGCGGGAACTGTACGAACTGCGGCAGGCGACCGGACAGCCGCAGCGGGATTTTCTCACCGTGGGCGGTATGGGTCATGCCTCGTCCATCGCCTTGGGCATCGCCCTGAATCAGCCAAAGCGGCAGGTGGTCTGCTTGGACGGAGATGGCGCTTTCCTGATGCACATGGGCGCTGCGGCCATTATCGGCAATGTGGGGGACCAGACCTGCTGCCCCAACTACCTGCACGTGCTCCTGAACAATCAGGCCCACGAGTCGGTGGGCGGGCAACCCACTGTGGCGGGTCGGGTAGATTGCAAGGCCATCGCCCTTGCCTGTGGCTACAAAAACTATGCGTCGGCTCGTTCCGTGGGGGAAATCCGCACGGCACTGGACAGCCTTTCCGGCAAGCTTGGCCCGCATTTTCTGGAAATCCACCTTTGGAAAGGCGCCCGCAAGGATTTGGGGCGGCCAGCCTCCACGCCGGAAGAGAACAAGGAGGCAGTCATGCGCCACTTGGGGAGCCTGTCATGATGTGGCAACACTTCAATCCCGTGCGGGTCTTTGTCGGACCCGGCGTACGTCGGCGGCTGGGAGAGTTTGTGGAACGCGGTCCAGCGCTTCTGGTCACCAGTCCGGGTATGGTGCGGCGTGGCACGGCAGCCGAAGTGACGGCGCTGTGCCCGAAGATTGACTGGACAATGCGCACGGTTGCCCCGAACCCGGATCTGGATGCGCTGGACAGCATGGCTGCCGAGTTGCGGGACATGGGCATCCGAACCGTTGTCGCCCTGGGCGGTGGCAGCACCTTGGATTCCGGCAAGGCGCTGGCCGCCTGTCTGGCGGGGCAAACCACACTGGCCGCCTGTTTGCGCGAGCAGGTCGCCTTGCCGCAGACCATATTGCCGCTCATCTGCCTGCCCAGCACTTCCGGCACTGGCGCGGAGGTGACGCCCTTTGCCACCATCTGGGACAATGCCCAAGGAAAGAAGCGCTCTCTTGCCGGGGATTCTCTCTTTCCCCAAATGGCGCTGCTTGACCCGGAACTGACCCAGTCCCTGCCTTGGACGACTACGCTCTATTGCGGACTCGACGTGGTGTCTCACGCCTTGGAAAGCCTGTGGAACAAACATTGCACACCCGCAAGCGCTGCGCTCGCGGACAAGGCTTTGCGCCTGACCCTTGCGGCTCTGCCTGCGCTGGAGCATGAACCGGGTTCTTTGGTGCATCGGCAGAATATGCAGACGGCAAGTCTCTTGGCGGGCTTGGTCATCAGCCAGAACCGCACCGCCTTGGCCCATTCCATGTCCTATCCCTTCACCTTGGCTTTCGGCGTGCCCCACGGCTTGGCCTGCTCCTTTACCCTTGACGCCATTGCGGAGCGGGTGTCTATTGCCGGGTTGTGGGTTGCAGGCACAGACTTGAACTTGGTTCACGACATTCGCTCCATGCTGGCGGGCTTTGACCTGCCAAGCCATATGCGTCGCTTTTGCGCTCCGGAACAAGGCGTGTCCCTGTTGCCGGAGATGATCACCGCCGGGAGGGCAGACAACTTTGTGCTGGACGCGGATGAGGGCCTGCTGCAGCTGATTCTGCAAAAGAGTTTGTAGATACTTCAGGAGAAATATTATGATAATTAAAAAGGTACATGAGCTTAATATAGTAAGCGGTGAATATGATATTTGTAAACTTGATTTTATTGATAAGGTTTTATCAAATAATGTAACCAATGTAATTTACTTCGTAAAAAATCAAATATTATACGGATATATATCGTTAAATATGATTTCATCAAGCGATGTATTGCCTGATGAAATATATGTCAATAGGAAATTGAGTTTTATTAAAAGTAATGATTCGAATTGGTATAAGAAGTTGAAAAAGTATCGTCCCTCGGGAGGGGAAGTGCCAATAGTTGATGATGAACAAAATTTAATAGGAGTGTACTGTTTTGATGATGAAGAGATAGATTTTTGCAGAAGAAATATTAACATCTTGGATTCAATAAATAAGTATTTCTATAATAAGCGGTTTGTTCTCATTTTTCCAAGAAAAAACATATCATATAGTATTTTCAAATTGTTTAAGTACAAATTTCAAGAGAATAATATACACTTTTCTTTGGATGATTTTGACAGTAAAAATATATCAAATATAAGAAAGAAAACTATTTTGCTTTTTGTTGATAATTCAGAGAAAGAAATCATGGATTATTTAAAAAGAC
>CAMNHX010000314.1 GCA_946539945.1 uncultured Desulfobulbus sp.
CCGCTACTGCCGAACCAATAACGCCTGCCACATTCGGCCCCATGGCGTGCATCAAAAGCATATTGGTGGGATCCGCCTCCATGCCCAGCTTGTGGCTGACCCGTGCGGCCATCGGCACTGCAGACACGCCCGCAGAACCAATGAGCGGATTTACCTTTGGACCAGGCAGGAGATTCATCAGCTTGGCCATCAGAATGCCGCCTGCTGTGCCGATGCTGAAGGCAACCACGCCCAGAACCAGAATGCCCAGAGTCTTGGGCGACAGGAAGAGGCTTGCAGTCATCTGTGCGCCCACACCCAGTCCCAAGAAGATGGTGACAATGTTCAACAGCGCATTTTGCGCTGTGTCAGACAGACGACCCACAACCCCGCATTCCTTCATCAGATTGCCGAACATGAAAAAGCCAATCAGCGGTGCTGCCGAAGGAATCAACAGGGCGCAAAGTCCCAGAACCACCAGCGGGAAAATGATCTTCTCCTGCTTGCTCACAGGGCGCAGCTGCTCCATGCGGATCTTGCGCTCCTTCTCTGTGGTCAGAAAGCGCATGATGGGCGGCTGGATGATGGGAACCAGGGCCATGTAGGAGTAGGCAGCCACAGCAATCGGTCCCAGAAGATGCGGGGCCAGCCGGGATGCCAGGAAGATGGAGGTCGGCCCGTCTGCGCCGCCGATGATGCCAATGGATGCGGCTTCCAGAAGGTTGAAGTGGATGCCCGGCAAGATCAGGGCGCCAAGCAGGGTGGCAAAGATGCCCAACTGCGCTGCAGCGCCCAGAAAGGCGGTCTTGGGATTGGCCAGAAGCGGGCCAAAGTCGGTCAGTGCGCCAATGCCCATGAAGATGATAAGCGGGAAGGCCCCAGACTTGATGCCAATGGCATAGATTAGGCTGAGCATACCGCCGATAAGTCCGCCAAACTGCAGATCCACCTCACCGCCGGACAAGGCGTCCAGAAGATGCAAAGTAGCCTGGTCATTCATGCCCGCCAGCGGGATATTGGTCAGAATAGTGCCAAAACCGATGGGCAAAAGCAGCAAAGGCTCAAAACCTTTGGCAATGGCCAGATAGACCAGAATCAGACCCACGCCGATCATGATCAGGCGGCCAATGCCGTTGGTCCAGCCGCCCTCATCCGGGATCAGCAGGGCGCGAAGCCCGGTGTCGCGGCAAAAGTTGGCAATCATCTTGCCAATGGGCGGCATGGTGCTCATCTCACCACTGGATGGCATGGCGGTCTGTTGCACCGTTGTTTTTTGTGCGCCGGACTGCATGGTTGCAGGCGCTGCTTGCTCCGCTTGCGCCATCTCTGCAGGCGCAACAGTAGGCGCTGCAGATCGAGCGCCGTTTTCCACCACCAGAACCAGGGGCGCACCTTCCTGTATTCCTGCCTGCAGGGCCGCTGGCAGGGCGCTTACAGTCTTGTCCGCATCGCTCCCCACCACAACCACCACAGGCGCGGTCTTCTGGGCAGGAACAGGGATCTTCTGGATTTCGTGCGGGTCAGTCTTGACAGCAACTGGAGTCTGCACCGGAGCAGCCTGTGTGGGCGCGACTGGCTGTGCTTCAGGACTGACCGTCTCTGCTGCAACCGGCTCTTCCTGTGCTTGCGCCGGATTCCCGGTAGCGCTCTGCTGAACGACTGCTTCCGGGGCAGTCAGGCTTTCCTGTTTTTGCTCGCCTGCAACCGCCTCTTGCGCTGTCGCGCTTTCCTGCGCTTCAGGGCTTGCCGCCTCTTCAACAGCAGCCTCCCTGTCCTGTGACTGGCTGTCCGTAAGCGCTGTCGGGGATTCTCCGGGTGCAGGCACTGGCGCTTCAGCCAGCGCTGTCCCGGCGTACAGGACAGCGCCCAGAAGCAGGGCCAGCAACCTGAACTTGGAAAAGATCTTCATGCTTTCCCCCCTCCTCTTACAAGATGTAGAGGAGAACCTGGCCAGCAGCCACGTTGTCGCCTGTCTTGACCTCAATGGCGTCAACAGTGCCGCTCTTGGGGGCAGGAATGGGAGATTCCATCTTCATGGCCTCAAGCATCAAAAGGGTATCGCCATCCTTGACCTCGTCGCCCACCTTGACCAGGATCTTGCAGACATTGCCTGGCATCATGGTGGTGACAGCAGTACGTTCCTTTGGTCCCTGTGGCTTCTTCGCAGGTTTGGGCGTTGCCGGAGCCGCCGGCGCGGCAGGTGCAGCAGGCGTTGGGGCAGTCGGAGCCGCAGGCGTTTCCTTGCTGACCGCCGCAACCTCGCCGCTTTCCTCTTCCACGCTGACATGATACGTAAAACCATCCACCTGAATCTTGTACTGCGTTGCCTTGCCCATACTGATACTCCTCTTGTTTGGGTGTTGATGATAAAACACTGCCCGGCAGAATCTGCTTCTGCCCAGTAACAGCAGTGCATGATGTTTTTTGTCTGTTTATGCCTTCCGGTTGCGATGCGCAGCCACTGCCGCAGCCATGACCGCCACCAGTCGCCGCCGCTCTTCCTCGTCTGGCGCAGACTCTTCAGCCTGTGCCGGAGTCGCAGAAAGTTGAGGAGCGCCTGCACCAGCCAGGGCCAGCGCTTCGCGTTCACTTGCGCCCTTGAGCAGACGGGCAGTCAGGCTGATCGCTGCCACCATGATGGCCAGAAAAATGCCGACTACGCCCATGCCCAAAATCATCAGCTTCAAACCTTCAATAACCATGATTTCTCCCAAGGTGAAAAGACTTCCTGAACAGCAGTGTCCGGGTTCCGCGCCTTTCTGGCAGGAGGAAACCAGAACCTTCCGGTAGACCATTAGACCATTGACCGGGCTGTGCGTCAAGCCCCAGCGCTTCAGGGCGGGAAAGGAAAGCGCAAACCCGCTTGCCTTTTTTCCCTGCCTTTGCCTACAGAGAGAGGAATCCCCTGCGCAAAACAAAGAAACCCTTTCCGCCATGAAACGACTTCAGGCAGGAAAGAGGAACCGCGCCCCAATGGTCTCCAAAAGCGATTGATGCGGCTGTTTTCCGGGTGCAGTGGTCTTCAACAAGGCGCTGGCCCTGCAAGAGCAACATCAGAAGAACAAGGAAAAGATACCGGGCTATGCGGCTCTGTGCAAGCTGCTCACAGCATGGCGTCATGCCCCGGAAACCCGGTGGCTGGCAGAAGCG
>CAMNHX010000315.1 GCA_946539945.1 uncultured Desulfobulbus sp.
GTCCAGCGCGATCACGCGGATGCGCTCCATGAAGGTGGGCTGATCAGCGTAACAGCACTTTTTCACCGCCTCCTTGGCTGCCCAGATCAAGGCCAACCAGCGCAACAGCGCACACGATCCACCCAGCGCCTGTTCTGCCGGACTGGCAAAACGCTCCTGCACCCGCGCCAGCGTAGGGCAGGCTTCCTGCACATCCAGACCGCAGGGGCCTTGTGCCGCCAGCGCAACCGCCAGCCCGCCACTGTGGGACAGGGACAGCCGGGGCAGAGGAGCAAGACTGGCCTGCACAAAGGGTCTGCCGCAGTCCTCATTGGCAATCGCAAAGCAGGCGGGCGCAACTTCAGGCTGCCCGCACAGCTGCATGAGCGCGAACTTGGCCGCACAGCGACCTCCCAGCCATTCTGTGCGACGCTTGGTCAGGGCCAGAGAGCGCAGGCGTGCGCCTTCGGCGCAGTTCAGAATCTGCTCCGCCTGCAGGCAATCAACCAGATCAGGCAGTGCCACCAATTCTGCCAGCACAGGCAGGGAGAGTACGACCAGTCGGGTCTGCGCAGGCGCAAGCCTGTCCCAAGATGCGCTGTCCGCCCGCATCTGCCGACAGAGCCGAGGCCAGATGCCAGGCGCGACAAGGCTTTGCGCTGGAAGTGACATGTTTGTCCTCCTTCTGTTCATACTTCCTTCATCCTGATGTTGTATAATAAAGGCGAAAGCTTGCGCGGGTCTGGTCCGGCGCAAGGCGACTGGCAAGCAATCCGTCCCACTTGAACAGAAGGAGAAAGACCATGCAGACCAAGGGAAAAATCCTGCGTAAATACGGCGCTACCCTGTGCGGCATCCTGCTCTTCGTTCTGGCCCTTCCGGCCCTGCCCGCGCAGGCAGACCCTCGCGACTATGCCCCGGGCGGCTTTCAGGGACCATCGTCCCAGTCAGTCACCACTGTGGCCGCAGCCCACAAGACCTGGGATGACACCTATGTGACTCTGGTCGGTCACATCGTGCAGCGCTTGAGCAATGACGATTACCTCTTCCGCGATGCCACCGGTGAAATCGTGGTGGATATTGATCACCATATCTTTCGCGGGCAGACTGTCACCCCGCAAACCAGGGTGCGCATCACTGGTGAGGTTGACAAGGAGTTCATGGAGCGGACCACCATTGACGTGGACGTGTTGGAAGTCTTGTGACCGGCTCCAGAAGCGCAGCTTGCGCCGGGTCATGTTCACACAGACAGGAAACCCGGAAAGTCCAGACTCTCTCCTGGAATTTCCGGGTTTTTTTGTGCCCTGCGCTCGTCTCAAGCCCGGACCGGCGGATTGTAGTAACCGAATTTGAGCCAGGGAAAACGGCTTTTCAGTTCGGAGAGCCAGCGCCGCATCCCCAATGGCGGCCCGGAAGGCACAAACCGGATGACTTCCCGATACCAGTCCGGGTCCATGTTCAGGTTGCGCAACTGGATCAGGTCTGGCCGGTGGCGGTCCACCAGATCACACAATGCCGCAAATTCAGCGGGATCATCCGTACAGCCAGGCAGGATGAAGTAGTTCAGCGACACGTGGCGGCCCGCCTTTTTCATGATGTCCAGACTGGCGCACAGTTCGGTCAGGGAAAAGTCCCTGGTCCGGTAGTAGCAGCTGTGCCAGTCAGGCTGGGCGCTGTTCAGGGAGAGGCGGATGGAGTCCAGACCAGCGGTCGCCAGACGCTCTACCGCCTCGGGCAGGCTGCCGTTGGTGTTCAGGTTCACAGTGCCGCGCCCGGTCTCCCGGCGGATAAGCCGGATAGCCTCTGCAATCACCCGGTTTTGCAAGAGCGGTTCACCCTCGCAACCCTGACCAAAGCTGGCAATGGCGCGTTCTGCGGTCTTGAGATGAGGCACGGCCACTTCTGCGATCTCCTGCGGTGTGGGCACAAAGGTGAGGCGGTCTTGCGTGGCCTTGCAGGACCCTTCGGGCTGATGGGAGATGCAGCCCGCACAGGCAGCGTTGCAGGCAGGCGAACAGGGCAGGGGCGCTTCCCAGCGATCCAGAAAGTAGTTGCGTGCTGCTGGACAGCCATAGACCAGACAGCAGATCCCCAGATGCTGAACCAGCCGATTGTGGCGCAGACGATGCAGGCGCTTTCTGGTCTTGCGTTCCAGGGCGGCAAAGTCAAACTGGCAAAGGTCTTGCCGGATGTCTGTGTCGCTGCGCACTGCCGTTACCCAGAATTTGCCCTTGGCCCAGCCGACAGCGGTATAGGCGAAGAGCGGCAAGAGCGGCGTCTTTTCCGAGGTTTCCTGTTTGACAAAGGCTGTGGTGTAGAGCGCGGTATGGGCAGGAGCCATGAAGGCGGCCACAGCCTGCGCTGGCTCGCCGGGCTGGAAGGGATTTTCCGCCAGGGCTGCAAAGTCACCGGTATCTGGTTCAATGCCCACTGGCATCCGCCCCGGCAAAGCGAACAGTTCGCTTCCTGGGGGCAGTTCGATCAGGTCTGCGGCTTCAGGCGCAAAGAACTCACCGCCTGCGCTGCCAGCCATGCGCATACCCTCATACTCAAGGACTTCTCCCTTGGCATTGGCAAAGAGCAGGCAGGGCAAAAGGCGCGGCATATTCTTGAGCGGGTACGCTAGCGGATGCGGGAGAGAACAGAGTCCACTGCCGTGTAGATGGCCAGATCGTCGCCGAAAATGTCCTGAATATTGTCGTGGTTGATCAGGTCTTCGGTGATGTACTGGGTCAGATACAGGCTCACCACGTTGGGATCAGGCACAAGGTTGCGGATGGGCGCAATCTTGTACTGCATGTCAAAGTCCTTCATGTCCGCAAGGTGCTCAAGTTGTCGCTCCATGACTTCCTTGATGGCCGGAACCGAGTTGGTCTCAATGATGTGCTGGTCAATCAGCCGCTGCACCAGAAGGATGGCCAGTTCCGAGGCCATCTCACGGGAACGCTTCAAGAGGTGTCGCCGCTCGCGCTCGCGTTTGCGGTCAATGGCGTCAATGGTCTTGTTGGTGGAACTGCCGGGATTCATATGGCGTGCCATGGGCAAATATCCTCTGTTTTTTATTTGGATAAACGGTCTCCATTTTGACATCCTCTCCCGCCTGAAGGCGGGGGATTCCTACCGTGTTCAGGAGCAAATAAGACTCCTGAA
>CAMNHX010000316.1 GCA_946539945.1 uncultured Desulfobulbus sp.
ATGCGGAAGCGCGGCTGGCGCGGCTGCTGGCCCGGTTGGGAGTACATCTGGACAAGGCCACCTTGCAGCCCCTTGTGCAGCGCCTCTTGGCGCAGACTCTGGCAGACAGCGGCGAGGGTCTGGGGCGGGCCTTGACCGCGCTCTTCCGGCAGGCAGGCGCGGACGGTCTGCGGCTTTGCGATCTGGCCCCTTCTGACCTGACAGGGCGGCTGCACACCCTGATCCGGGCGCAGACTCCTGTCCTGTTGGACCGGCTGGGAGATGAGGTCTTGAGTCAGGAAAACCGGCCCCAACTGGTGCGGATGCTGGTGGGGCTGGCCTACCAGCTGCTTGGCTCTCTGGGGCCTCTGGGCGCGATTGCCCAGGGCTTCTTTGAATCCGCTGCCTTTGCCCGTCGGGTGGACAGGTATCTGGACCAGCACGAGACAGATATCCGGATCTGGCTGGCCAGTCCCTCCTTGCAGAAGCGACTGGCAGAGGTCTTGCAGGAGAGCGTGGACGCGCTCTTGCAGAAAAGCGTGGCTGAAACTCTGGACGACTGGCCGCCGGGCGAGCTGGAAGCCCTGTGTCTGGCCTTGGGCGGGCGGATTGCCGTGGTTTTGCGCGGTGGCGCAACCAGCGCCCAGTTGGTACAAAATCTGGCCATGCACCTGGAGGCTCTGTGCCGGTCCATGCCTGAAGACGGAGGGGCTGCGACCTTGCTAGCCTTTTTGCAGGGCGAGGCAGGACAGGCGCTGTTGGATGAGGTGGCGAGTGCGGCGGTACAGGCTCTGGAGACTGTGCCGCTGGGCCGGATTACAGGCAGTCTGCCGAAGGAGCTGCGGGAACTGGCGGCCACTCATCTGACGCGGCAGGCCAACCGGCTTCTGCAAAGCGAACTGCCGGGACTGGTGCAGGCTCTTCAGTTCCGGGAACTGGTCAGCGAAAAGGTGGAAACCTTGGACCTGATGCAGCTGGAACGACTGCTTTTGAGCATCATGGAGGAGCAGTTCCGGTATATCAACTTTTTTGGCGCGGTTTTGGGCTTTCTGATTGGTTGCCTGAACCTGCTGGTCCAGGGGCTGGGGTCGTGAGGGCAGTGGGGAACGCAGTCTGGCAGGTCTTGCCGTATTCTGGAACGCTTTGCAGGCAAGCACCTGAAAAACACTCTATCCCCCAATTCCCACCATCTGCTTTTCCGCCACAGCCTTTCCCTGCACACGCTGCTTCAGAATTTCCGCGCCGATGGGCTTATGCAGACAGGCTTGGCGTACCACTTGATCCAGTTCAGCGTCCGTGCAGTCCTGACGCCGCAGAAGCTCAAGCAGCGGATATTCCCTGTCGTCAAAGAGACAGGTTCTCAAGTGACCGTCACAGGTGAGGCGCAAACGGTTGCAGGTAGAGCAGAAATGGCTGGAAACCGCAGAGATGAAGCCCAAGCGCCCCTTGCCGCCCGCCACTTTGAACATTCTCGCTGGTCCGGCGTGTTCGCGCCGTTCCGTTTCGGGCCGCAGTTCCGCAAGGCGACTGGCGTCGCGGTAGATTTCGTCGGCAGGCCAGAAGGTCTCTGGTCCCCAAAGTGTACCGTTGCCCATAGGCATGAATTCAATGAAACGAACGTCCACAGGCAGGGTACGCGCCGCGTGGACAAAGTCGTCCAGTTGCCGGTCATTGATGCCGCGCATGGCTACGGCATTGAGCTTGACCGAAATGCCAGCTGACAGCAGGGAGTCCAGGGTGGACAGCACTGCAGGCAGAAAATCGCGCCCGGTCACGTGGGCAAAAGTTTCCCGGTTAAAACTGTCCAGAGAGAGGTTGACTGCCCCCACCCCCACCCGCTTCAGCAGGGGAATGTACGGCTCAACCAAAGTGCCGTTGGTGGTCAGACGCAGATCAAGCGTGGGGAAACGCTCGCGCAGCATGAGCAGGAGCCGGTCGCAGCCCTTGCGGGCAAAAGGCTCGCCACCGGTGAGGCGCAGTTTACGCGTGCCAGCGGCAACCATGATATGCGTCAGACGAAGGATTTCCTCGTAGCGCAGAACCTGCGGGTGCGGGATGAACTTGTGCTGTATCTGGCTGCGGCAGTAGAGGCAGCGCAGGTTACAGCGATCCGTGATGGACAGTCTGAAATACTGCACCCGGCGACCGTGGCTGTCGCATAGCGCCCCCGAACAGCGTTGCGAGGTCTGGCTGGAACTTGCCAGCATACCGCGTCCCATTTCAGTTCTGTGCGGGCAGCACGGTCAGAACGTCGCCGTTCCGCACCTGGCCGCCGTGCAACACTCTGGTGAACACACCCTGGGTCGGCATGATACACTCGCCCATGGTCTTGAAGATCTGGCAATGACTGTGGCACTCCTTGCCAATCTGGGTCAGTTCCAAAAGCGCGTCGTTGCAGGCAAAGCGCGTGCCAATGGGCAGGTTGGCAAAGTCAATGCCATCCACGATCAGGTTTTCGCCGAAGCAGCCGTGTTCCACCTGCGCACCCCGTGCCTTGAAAGCCAGAATTTTCTGCCAGGAGATCAGGCTGACCTGACGATGCCACTTTCCGGCGTGGGCGTCGCCCTCAATGCCGAAATCCTCCACCAGCGTGGCTGCTCCCACATCCTGCTTGGGAGTTCCTTTTTGGGGACTAGTGCAGACGGCAATAACGATACCTGTCGTGCCCACTTCGGGCTGTTGGCTGTTCTCTTGGCTTGTCTGATTCATGGCAGGGTCCTGAAAAGTTCAAGGCCGCGCAACGGCCCAATCCAAAGCCTCCTCTCCGAGGAGGCTGAAGAATTGACATCCTCCCCCGCCTAAAGGCTGGGGATTCCTACCGCGTTCAGGAGCAAGACAACACTCCTGAATCACTTCGATGGGTTCCTGCTGCTGGCGGCATGACTGCTCCGCTCACTTCACAGGCGATCCGGGCAAGTCCTGCCCTTAAAATGTTCAACGCGCCGACTACATCGGCATTTTCTTGAAAACCGCACTGTACGCAGGAAAACTTCGCCTGCGTCTTGCGGTTCTCCTTGTTGACCTGACCGCATTCCGGACAGGTTTGGCTGGTGTACTGCGGCGGAACCGCAAACAATTTGCCCCCCAACCATTCCAGCTTGTACGCCAACTGGCGACGAAACTCATACCAACCCTGATCCAGAATCG
>CAMNHX010000317.1 GCA_946539945.1 uncultured Desulfobulbus sp.
TGTTGCCGCTGGTGGGTTCGATGATGGTCACGCCAGGCTTCAAAACGCCGCGCTGTTCGGCGTCTGCGATCATGGCCGCGCCGATGCGGTCCTTGATGGAATAGGCCGGGTTGCGGCCCTCGATTTTGGCCAGGACTACGGCGCTTTCCTTGCCGCCCAGACCGTCTTTGGGCGGCAGGCGGTTCAGGCGCACCAGGGGGGTACGGCCCACGGACTGGGCATTGTCGACGAAAATTGCAGGCATGGGAATCTCCTCGATAGGGGTTCAAATGGCGTAATCCCAGCACTCGTCGTGGGGATTGCCGCTTCCTGATTTTTCCCGGACCGTCTTCAGGTCCAGTTCCTTGGTCTTGATGCTTACCCGTGTGCCGGGGCGGATGGAGGCAGTGATGAAGGCGTTGCCACCGATCACGCTACCGCGCCCGATGACCGTATTGCCGCCCAGGATGGAGGCCCCGGCGTAGATGACCACGTCGTCTTCGATGGTGGGGTGGCGCTTCACGTCGCGCAGGGCTTGCCCTCCTTGGGTGGACAACGCGCCCAGAGTGACTCCTTGGTAGATCTTCACATTGTTGCCGATCACTGTGGATTGGCCGATTACCACGCCAGTGCCGTGGTCGATGAAGAAGCGACGCCCTATGCGTGCGCCCGGATGGATGTCAATACCGGTCTTGCTGTGGGCATACTCGGACATCACCCGGGGAATCAACGGGATGCCCAGCCGGTACAACTCGTGCGCCAGCCGATGCACACTGACAGCAAAAAGCCCCGGATAGGCCATGATGATCTCCGCGAGGCTGAAAGCCGCCGGATCACCCTCATAGGCAGCCTGGAGGTCCTCTTCCAGGGCAGCGCGTACCTTGGGCAGTCGCCGCAGAAATTCCAGAGCCAGTTTCCGTGCCCGTTCCCTTGCCGCGCACTTGTCGCAGGGCAGAGCCGGGTCGCCCTCCAGGGCAATGGCCGCCTGACGGCTCAAATGGTGCAGCACCTCTTCCAGGAGCGCGGGCAGGATGCCGCCCACGCTGTGGCGACGCCCGCTCTCGTCCCGGTAATAGCCGGGGTAGATGACGGCGAGCAGTTTGCGCACGCAGTCGAAAATGACTTCCCGGTTGGGCAGGCGGTGCAGGTCAGACACGTTGTCGATGGCGCGTTCCCGCCGGTAGTCGGCAAGCAGCTCGCTGGCGATGCTGTCCAGTTCCTTGTCTATGGCAAGCGGCATGGCAGGTTCCTGTGGAATCAGATGACGTAGTTTTCGGACAGGGTGTCCTGCATCAGTTCAGCCAGGGTGATGCTGTCAAAGTACTCGTTGATGAGTCCGTGGAAGCGCCTCCACATATTGACAGTGCGACAAACGCCTGTCCGGGGGCAGGCTTCGATCCCGCTTTCCAGGCAGGCTACTGGCGCAAGGTCGCCCTCCATCAGGCGCAGAATCTCGCCCACAGTGCAGCTCTCGGGCGGGCGATTGAGCCGGTAGCCCCCGCCTTTGCCCTTCTGCCCCTCAACCAGTCGCCCGGCCAGCATTGGCATGATCTTTTCCAGATATTTCAGGGAAATGCCTTGGCGAGCCGCCACATCCTTCATCGGGATATAGCCGTCGTTCTGGTGTTCGGCGAGATCAATCAGCACGCGCAATGCATAGCGACCTTTGGTAGAAATCATCATGATACACCCCTTTTCCCGTTTTTCAGGCGACTGCCGCAAAGCCTTGGCGCAGGTCTTCAATCAGGTCATCCACATGTTCCGTGCCGATGGAAAGCCGCACCATACCCGGTCGGATGCCACAGGCTGCCAGTTCCGCCTCGTCCAGCTGCGCATGGGTGGTAGAGGCCGGATGAATCACCAGCGACTTGACGTCCGCCACATTGGCCAACAGTGAAAAAAGGTGCAAACTCTCGGTAAAGCGCCGTGCCTTGTCCGTGCCGCCCTGGATGTCAAAGGTAAAGATGGAACCCGCGCCGTGCGGAAAATAGCGATCATACAGTTCCTTTTGCCGCCCCTGGGCCAGCATGGGGTGGTTGACCCGCAAAACCTGTGGATGGCTTTTGAGGAAATCTGCAACCTTGAGCGCGTTTTCCACGTGGCGCTCCACCCGGAGCGAAAGCGTTTCCAGTCCTTGCAGCAGCAAAAAGGCGTTGAAGGGCGAGAGCGCCGCGCCCTGGTCGCGCATCAGGGTGGTGCGCAGCTTGACGATGTAGGCAAGAGTTCCTGCCGCCTCGGCGAAAACCACTCCGTGGTAGGAAAGATTGGGTTGGACGAGACCGGGGAACTTGTCGTTTTGTGTCCAGGCGAAACGCCCGGAATCCACCACCAGACCACCCATCACCGTACCGTGGCCTCCGATAAACTTGGTGGCGGAATGGATCACGATGTCCGCGCCGTGTTCGATGGGCCGGAGCAGGTAGGGCGTGGCAAAGGTATTGTCCACGATGAACGGGATGCCGTGTCTGTGGGCGATGCCTGCCACAGCCTCGAGGTCGATCAGATCGGAGTTCGGATTGCCTAGGGTCTCTGCGTAGAGCAGTTTCGTGTTCGGGCGGATGGCTTTCTCAAAATTTTCCGGTTCAGTCTGATCGACGAAGCTGGTTTCAATGCCCAAGTTCGTCAGGGTGTGCGCGAAGAGATTGTAGGTTCCGCCGTAGAGGTTTGCGG
Source organism: uncultured Desulfobulbus sp. (assembly GCA_946539945.1). Taxonomy (GTDB): domain Bacteria; phylum Desulfobacterota; class Desulfobulbia; order Desulfobulbales; family Desulfobulbaceae; genus Desulfobulbus. Next base: position 2,650 of record CAMNHX010000317.1, read on the forward strand.
CTGAAACGAGATGGTCGCCCGCGCCCGCGATATTCCGCACCGCGCAGTCAATGGCCGCGCTCCCCGAGGCTGTGGCCAGGGCTGCTGCCCCTCCTTCCAAGGCCGCGATACGCTTTTCCAGTACCTCGGTAGTCGGGTTCATCAGGCGGCTGTAGATGTTGCCGCCTGCCGTAAGCGCAAAGCGCCCGGCAGCGGTTGCAGCGTCGGGAAACACGTAGGAGGTGGTGGCATAGATGGGCACGGCCCGGGCGTCGGTGGCGCTGTCGGGCCGCTCCTGCCCAACGTGGACCTGCATGGTTTCAAAGCGATAGGCGCTCATAATGCGGGACTCCTCCTTGTTGGTGAGAGAGTGCTGGGTTGCAAAGTCCTGCCTTCCGGTAAGAAGATTTACCTACCTGCATAGTATGCAGGTAGAAATATAGCGATGCAACTGGACCTGTCAACCAGTTTTGCAAGGGTCCTGAATCCTA
>CAMNHX010000318.1 GCA_946539945.1 uncultured Desulfobulbus sp.
TGGCTTTTTGGCGACCAAGACTCATGGTACACACCTCAAGGGGAAAAGGGGGAAAGTTCAAAAACCCAGAATAACATTCTGACAGATCGGATAGCGTTTTTCAACGGGCAGTTGAGGCTGCAAATCGTCCTTCACTGTATGGAGGGCAAGACCCTTGCCGAAACGGCGGCTCTCAACAAGGTCACGCAGCAGACGGTCAGCCGTTGGCGTGACCGATACATCGCCCAGGGACTTGATGGATTACGTGACCTGCCCCGAAGCGGGCGGTCGGGCAAATATAATACCCGGCAATTGCAGGAGACGGTTTTGCACAAACTGGAAGAAGAGCCTCCACCCGGCCACGGATGTTGGACTGGTTCTTTGCTTGCGGCGGCGACAGGCTCTTAAAATATGCTGTTTGGCGCTTGTTGCGCCGACAGCGCATCACTTTGTCCCGCAAGCGTTCATGGTGTGTCAGCACGGCTCCGCAATTTGCAGCCAAGGCGGCGGACGTGGTGGCTTTGTACTTGGATCACTCAAAAACGCCGTGGTGTTGTGCGTGGACGAGAAGCCCGATATTCAAGCGCTGGAGAGGCGATGCGGCTATGCGGTGAGTTCGGACAAGCATTTAGTGCAGGGATATGAAAGCACCTATACTCCACCTATACGCGACATGGCTCGTTGAACCTGTTTGCAGCCTTGGAGGTGGCGACCGGGCGGATTCCCCGCAAATCGACCGATTCGTCGGAGAAAACCAAGCGAGGTTTTCTGGCCTTTCTGGAAGACGTTCTGTCTGGCCTGTCCGAGTCGGAGACCGTGGAATATCATGTGATCATGGATGATCACAGCATTCACAAACATCATGACCAATGGCTTTCTCGTCATCCGAATGTTTTCTTTCATTACACGTCCACCAGCGCGAGGGAACCTTGCAAAATAGCCGACGAGTTGAATTGCTATTTTTGTAACTTACCGATTTTCCTCAATTTTACCTGCAAGGAAGAGTGCAGATTTTGAATTTTTCAAGGTTCCCGCGAGTTGGTTGAATATGGTTGAGATTTGGTTCGAGATTCTGACGCTGAAGTCCTTGCGGGGCGCAAACTTTACCAACACCGAACAGCTTGGCGCACACATCAAGGCTTTTCAGGAAGCCTATAACAAGACCGCCCACCCTTTCGTCTGGAATCAGAGACGCCCAGCTCTCAAATTCTATTAAGAACTTTTACAATTAGACACTAGCACCCGTATTTTGGAACAAAAACGAGTTTTTCAACGAACTCCTAACCCATCCGCCAACGCCAAAACGCCCTTGCTTCAGATACCCGGAACCGCCCCTTCAGGCGGGACAGCTTCCGGGCGCTTGCGCACAAAAACATGGTACTCCAAGGAAGAGCTGCGGTCTGATTCAGTGCCATCTGTCCTGAACACCTTGTGGATGTCGGCACTTTCCAGATACAGGGCAATTTCCAGCTTGTCACTCTGCACCCTGATCCAGCGCAGTTCTTCCGGGAAGAAGTGGCGCAGTTCCTTTTTCCCACTGCTCCGGGGTATATCGTCCAGCAGAAGGCGGTAAGGATGCAACACAGCCTCCTCCTGCCCCTGATACAACACGCGCACAGTCTCATCAGGCTGATCCTCCACCTGCACAGCAAGATCGCCACATTGACTCTTGCCCCGCCGGGACACTGCAAAAAAGGCGCAGTCATAGCCAGAAACCGCAAAGCCCCGGATGGTCCTGTCTTGGTCAAAGCTGGCATACACCCGGGTGTCCTGTGGAATGCGCACCAGCAGGGTCTCTCTCTCCACCTTGTTTGCCAAGGCTCTCTCCCCGGTCTCGTACTGGTTCAGAAACTGGACAATGTCTTCCAGCTTCTTCCGGTTTTCCGGGGTCTTGTCCAGTCGGACAAAGCGGGTCTTCTGGGAGGCAAGACTCATGGGCATAGCGCCCAGAGGCGTCCAGATACCGACCAGCAGCAGGGCAAGCAGAGCCCAGAGCGCCCGACGGCAGTCGTGCTGCAACACGATCCGCAGATAGGCAAAAACCAGCCAGCACAGACCAGCCACCACAAAATACCGATTCGGCGTCAGACCGTATTGCCGGATGCGCAGAAAGATGGCCACAAAGGCGGCAACCAGCAAAATCCCCTGCAAGGCGACAAAAACCCGGTCAACCGTGGTCAGCCTCTCTTTCACCCAAAAAAAGAGGAGCGACAGCCCGGAAAACCAGACCACCAGATGCACCACGCTGTACGGTTGGACCGATCCCCTGCCCAGACTCTGCGTGGCCGCGTACAGAAAGTACAGGACCAGCAGAGCGGCATAGGCAAAGGCAGAGGTGTACAGGATTCTGACCAGCAGAGTAGCACCTCTGTCTTCCCGGTCTGCCGCTGACTCTTCTGCCAGACTGCGTTTCAGAGCGCCCAGAAAGAGCAGAACGCAGGCACAGTTCAAAAAGGACAGGAGGTGCAACATTGCCTCCCAGATCCTGCCACTGCCGTCGAACAGCAGGGTCAGGGTGATCGTGAACACGAGCCAGAGGAAATTCAGGAGCGTAGCCAGTAGCACAGGCCCAAAGAGGGCGGAAAGCGTGCGGGAAAGCGCCCAGGCAGGAGAGCACCCCAGAAGCGCCAGCAAGGCTGGAATCCCCAGACAGGCCAGGACAGCAACACGCGCCACAAGGCGGGTCTCCTCCTGCGCTGGCGGCCAGTGACTCATGGCCAGCCCCAGAGCAGAGAGCAGCAGGACCAGCATCTGCCAGCACACAGGCGACCAACCCGCGCAGGCGCGGGGCAAGTGGGCAGTCACTGCCTCTCTGTGCCGGAGGCGGAGCAGATCAGCCAGCAGTCCGGCCAGTGTGGCGTAGGCGATCAACCACAGGAAAGTGTAGAGAGTCGTCTTGTCGGCCCTGTTGAGCGTCTCCCAGGTGTTCCAGCCGTTGATCAGCAGGGTGAACAGGCACAAAAAACCGCTTGTCCACGGAAACACGCGGAAGGCAGCCCCAAGATCGTTCAGACAGTTTTGCGGGAAGAGGTGCAGTGTACGCATGGTGAATCCAAGGAAAAGGAAAAGAAGGGAAGGCTAGCGTCTAGTGTCTAATTGCGAAGTTTTTCGATGGAAAACTTGCGAGATAATATATTGA
>CAMNHX010000319.1 GCA_946539945.1 uncultured Desulfobulbus sp.
CGAACCGCCAGCGAACCGCCGGATAGTCGCCACACGCGGGCGAAGGGGATGGGGTGCAATTTCTGCACCCCACGGCAATGGTTCCCCCCCCCCACACACACGCGGTAAGGGTTCCGTACCACGCACTCTCCCTTTGCGCGTGGGGGAACCCCCCTCATCCCTCACCCTTCATCCCTTTTACCTGTCCTGTATGCGCGTGGGGAATCTTCCAAATCTGGGAAAATCACAGATTTGGAAGCCTTGCCTTATTGTGTTGAGCAAATTGAGTTGAACGGCTAAATTCAGCCCAGAGTCTTCACACTGGTTTTCACTCAAGAGGCGCTATGGGCACTTTCGCAAATCCGTTCCGTCCCGGTGCAGGCCACAAACCGCCCTACCTTGCCGGACGCGGCAAGGAGTTCCGCGAGTTTGAACGCCTGCTTGCCCAGAGAATCATCCTTGAAAACATGGTACTGACTGGCCTTCGCGGCGTGGGCAAAACCGTTCTGCTGGACTGCCTCAAGCCACGGGCACAACAGGCTGGCTGGCTATGGGTAGGCGCAGACCTGTCGGAGTCTGCCGCCCTCAACGAAGAGAACATGGCTATCCGTTTGCTGGCAGACCTGTCGGTTATCACCTCAAATCTGGCGCTTGCCACAGAACGCAGACCGGGCTTGGGCTTCACCGCACAAGATGGAATCCGCGAAACCCGGCTGGATTACCGTACCTTGTCCAGCCTCTATATCAATACCCCCGGACTGGCACACGACAAGCTGAAAGGCACACTGGAATTTGTCTGGAACTCCATGACACAGAAAGCGCCAGAGGGAGTCAGCGGCATAGTCTTTGCCTATGATGAGGCACAGAACCTGGCAGACCATTCGGAGAAAGAACAGTATCCGCTCTCCCTGCTGCTGGACGTTTTCCAGTCACTCCAGAAGAAAGGCATTCCGTTCATGTTGCTTTTTGCCGGATTGCCTACCCTGTTTCCGAAACTGGTAGATGCAAGAACCTTTGCAGAGCGTATGTTCCGGGTCGTCTTTCTGGACAAACTGGACAGGGAAGAAAGCCGGGCAGCAATCGTCAAGCCTATGGAAGCGAAAGCCTGCCCAGTCAGAATGGACAGCAGTACCATTGAACTGATTATCGATCTGTCTGGCGGCTACCCCTACTTTATCCAGTTTATTTGTCGGGAAATGTACGACTCCCTGCTTTTTGGCCCCGATGGAACTGCATTTGCTCCTGTGGACGCCATTCTTGCCAAGCTGGACACTGATTTTTTTGCAGGCAGATGGGCACGTGTTTCTGACCGCCAGAGAGTGCTACTGTACGTTGTTTCCCGGCTTGACCATACGGAAGAGGAGTTCTCTCTTGCAGAAATCGTGACACTATCAGGACAAATTCTCAAGAAACCCTTCAGTTCCAGCAATGCAGGGCAAATGCTTTCGTCTTTGGTAAGAGCTGGTCTTATCTACAGGAACAGCCACGGCAAGTATTCTTTTGCCATTCCCCTGTTGAGTCAATTTATCAAGCGCCAACCTGCTGAACAGTTCCTTCGCGCTTCAGTTTGAGTTCCCGGAGTCACCCATTTCCGAAATGCCTTTGCCTCCGGCTTCCGGGATTTGAAGATCAGGGCATAGAGGCCGGATTCGGAGACAACGTTGAGGAATTGCGCCCCGCCGCGTTGCCCGGAATGACCGTCAGGATTACTGACGGTCATTTTCTCGTCTTCATCCAGCCCATCCAGCGCCGGAACGCCTTGGCTTCCGGGATTTGAAGATCAGCGCGTACAGGCCGGACTCGGAGACGGCGTTAAAAGTCAAAGGATTTCCAACCCTTGGATTACCCTTACTATTAGTAAGGGTAATCTTTTCATCCTCATCCAGCCCATCCAGCGCCGGAACGCCTTTGCCTCCGGCTTCCGGCTCTTGAAAATCAGGGCGTACAAGCCGGACTCGGAAACCGCGTTCATCTCGCGGCGTTGCCCACCTGACGTCAGGACTACTGACATCAGCTCATCCTCCTCCAAGCCGGAGACGGCCTCCCGCGAGTTGGTCAATTCCAGCACTTCGCAAACGTCCTTTGCGACAAACCAGGGTTCACCGTCCTTGATCACCGTGCGGACGTTCTGGCCCCGGAACGCAAAAACTGTAATTTCCATGTTCATCTCCTTGTTCTTTGGTTATCAATACCCGCAATTACGGGGACGACAGATTCACGCCACTTGATTTGCTGAACTGGAGTCCCGTCTGAATGAGATTTCCCCACATCCACATATTCGCCGAACTCTTTCCCCCGGTCAGTCAAGCGATATACGTACTTGTCTTTGCACGTCTCTTTGCGTTTCATAAGACCTAGCTCGATAAGGATACGGTTCACCGCATTTGCAGAGAGAGCCGGTTCAAACTGCCTGCCAATCTCTGTTGCAATGAGAAGTGCTTCGTTGTTCGGCGTCTTCAGATCAATCTCCAACAATTCCCGTGGGGAAACCCCGCTCTGTTTCCTGACCGCTTTATCCGCACAAAGCAGCGCTTGATTGCCTTTGAGACCAAAGAAAAGCGCTATCTCGTGACTGGTCTTGAGCATCTCGTGGCTGGCTTTGAGTTCCCTTGCCGCAATCTCACTGGGAAGGGGGAATGAGGATGAGATTGGCTCCGCTATTCTTCCCGTCTCCAGTTCGCGCCAGCGCCGGATGACCCTTGCACGAAGCACGGCGTTATAGCCAGTTACCAGAGTCATCGTGGCGTCAAAGTCCAACTCGTAGGCGGCCTGCTCCCTGCCGTAGGAGTCTTTGTAGGAGATCTCCTCAAAACTGAGGCGATCTATTGCGCCTTGCTCTATCAGGATTTTGATGTCCCGCAGGACGTTGTCATGCCGCTTCCCGGTCAGTTCCGCGATCTCGCGGGACGACATCGTTCTATTCATGCTGCTTTTCATAGGCAGATCAGGATTGCTCTTGCCGCTGGCGTCGGTGTAGGCACTGCGCCCAAAATTGGGCGCAGTGATTGCTCCCCCTTACCCGCGTGCGCGTGGGGAACACGGGTTCCGTCCGCTTGACGGACGGAACTTCTCCCCCTTACCCGTGTGCGCGTGGGGGGAACTAATGTGTGATTTTCCCACATTTAGAGTTCCGC
>CAMNHX010000320.1 GCA_946539945.1 uncultured Desulfobulbus sp.
ATGCAAAAGATAGGTTTGAGTATATTTATTCGACGATAAAAGAAAATCTTGTATTTCAAGAGATACTTCAGGCTATGGAGATCAGAAAGTCCCGTGGAGATTTGAATAATAATGGTATTATTCGCATGGTGGAAGGGTATTTTACAGAACTCGCCTTCATATACGCAGAACTTTACAGAATATGTAAAAAAGGTGCTATGGTGGCATTTGTAAATGATAATGTACGCTATGGAGGTGAAGTGATTCCAGTTGATTATATCTCAACGAATTTTACAGAACAGTTTGGCTTTACCCCAGTGAAAGTATATTGCCTGAAGCAACAAAAGGGCAATAGTAGCCAGCAAATGAAGAAGTATGGAAGAGTTGCACTCCGAAAAAGTGTGACAATATGGAAAAAGGAATAAATGAACAGGAGAATCGCGTATGAAGAAAGCAAAGATTGTGACAGTTCTTTCACTGTCCGCCGCAGTTGTGATGGGGCTTTTGACCGTATCCATCCGGGAAAACAAGGCCGAGCAACTCCAGATTGCCGCCACTCCGGAAATAAAGCCCTTTGAGGTCCGCTCCTCTGAATGGGGCAAGCACTATCCGCGCCAGTATTCCACCTATATGCAGACCAAAAAGGGCAGCCAGTTCGTGGATGCCATCAAGGAAGAACCGGCTCTTGCCATACTCTGGGCAGGCTATGCCTTTTCCAAGGACTACAACAAGCCACGCGGTCACTATTATATGCAGGAGGACAACGTGACCACCCTGCGCACCGGCGCACCTGACCCGGCAAATGATGTCCACAGTCCCCAGCCCACAGCCTGCTGGACCTGCAAGGGACCGGACGTTCCGCGTCTGATGGACCGTGACGGCGAGTTGGAGTTTTTCACCGGAAAATGGAACAAGTACGGTAGCGAAATTGTGAACCCCATCGGTTGCGCTGACTGCCATGACCCCAAAACCATGAAGCTCACAGTCATGCGGCCCCACCTGAAACGCGCCCTGGACAAGAACGGTACGCTCAAGTATGCGGACGCCACCCATCAGGATATGCGTTCCCTGGTCTGTGCCCAGTGCCATACTGAATACTATTTCCATACCACGAAGTGGAAGGACGACAAGGGCGTGGAAAAGGAGGCCAAGGTCGTGACTCTGCCCTGGGACAAGGGCTTCTCCTTTGAGGCCATGGAAGCCTATTACGATGCAATCGGCTTCACCGACTTTGTGAACAAGTTGAGCAAGGCCCCGATCCTCAAGGCCCAGCATCCTGAATACGAAACCTTCCGCACTGGCATTCACTTCAAACGCGGTCTGGCCTGCGCTGACTGCCACATGCCCTATATGCGGGAAGGTGGCGTCAAGTTCAGCAACCATCAGGTGGGCAGTCCCCTGGACAGCATCGGCAACACCTGCCTGAACTGCCATCATGACAGCGAGGAGAGTTTCCGTCAGATGATAGGGGAGAAGCGTGCCCGCGCTGTCCAACTGGGCAAGGCAGCCTCCAACGTGCTGGCCAAGGCGCATCTGGAAGCAGCCAAAGCCTGGGACTTGGGCGCTACAGAAGAGGAGATGCAGCCGGTTCTGCAGGACCTGCGCAAGGGACAGTGGCGCTGGGATATTGGCGTGGCCAGCCACGGCGCTTTCTTCCATGCGCCAGAAGAGACCCTGCGGATTCTGGGCAAGGCGCTTGAGTACGGACAGGAAGCCCGCATCAAGGTCCGGGCCATTCTTGCCAAGCATGGCGCAGGCGATTACGAAGCGCCGGATTTCTCCACCAAGGAGAAGGCTCAAGCCTTGGCCGGAGTTGATCTGGCAACAGAGGCAGCGGCCAAGAAGCAGTTCCTCGACACGGTGCGCGAGGAGTGGTTCAAGGAGGCGCAGCAAAAGGGCGTCTTTGATCCTGAAAGCCGCAAGGACTTGCAGCGCACCACTGCCTGGTAAGCCTTCCCGGAACACCAGTTGGACAGGCCCTGCCGCACGACGCGGCAGGGCCTTTTTGTGTGTCTTGCCCGGAAGCGGCGTCCGGGCGCTTTTTTGCTGGACATTCCCCGGATTTTCCTTCACCTTGCGCTCTCCCAACCAGCAGCGGCAAGGAGGCCAGAAGCCATGTTCAAAACAAATCCGCAAAAACTGTCGCTCATTCTGCTCTGCGCAGGCATTTTTCTGCTCTTTACCCTGTTCGTGCTGCTGATGCGCCGTTGCAATCCCATGATCGCCACCACGCTGATCCTGCTGCTGCCCAGCGTGCTGCTGGCCTTGGTGCTGCGCCTCCGCCTCTTTATCCAGTTGACAACCGTGCAGCGCATTCTGGCCGGACTGACTGTGGCCAGCGTGATTCTGGGTCTGGTCTGCGCTGCCTTTGCCCAGACAGTGCGCGATCTGGTAGCGCTGCTTTCAGCCATTGCCTGCGGTTTGCTGATCCGGCGTTTGCGGCAGAAAGAGGAGAGCGACACGGCGCTCGTTGTCCAGCAGGGTCCAGCGGTTCAGACCCACGAAAGCCTGCCGCCGCCCTCCAGCCGACAGGAGATTGTTGTTCCGGCACAAAGCGGGACAGTCCAGAAGAGCCGCCCAGAGAGCCTTGCTGTCCGACAGGTTCAGCCAGAGACTCGCCAGCAGGACCGTGCCATTCGTACCACTCGCGCCCCTGCGCCAGACGAAAACCTGAAGCTGGCCGAACTCCTGGCCCGTTTGCTGGTTGCAGTGGCGCGAGCGGAAACAGGCAAGACTGGCAAGGCCGAGCAGAAGCGCATCCAGCCCTTTCTCCGGGCGACTCTGCCGGATACCGCACTGGAAGGGCGTATCAAAAAGGCGCTCAAGCAGGCGCAGAAAACCCCGGAACCCTTGAGCATTGTGACCGGAGAATGCCGCCAGTATTTGGCGCTTGCCCCGCGTCTTTTGCTGCTGGACCTGGTTTTCCGCTTTGTCCATGCGCACAGGCCAAAGGTCCTGGCCTCTGAAAGGCGGTTGGCCAGGGAGATGGTGCAGGAATCCGGCATGACGACTGCGGTCTTGCGCCATCTGGAGGCGAGCGGCCTGCCTGAAGAGAGCGAGGCAGAACGAGTGGCGCGACTAGTCCGGGAAAAGCGTCTGGAACAGGAGCGCCAGCTTCGGAATTGGCAGGAG
>CAMNHX010000321.1 GCA_946539945.1 uncultured Desulfobulbus sp.
GGCCCTGCACTTTGTCTTTGACACGCCCAAGGACAAGCTGATCTGGGATGTGGGGCATCAGGCCTATGCGCACAAGCTGCTGACCGGCAGACTGGCGCAGTTTCATACCCTTCGCCAGCATGGCGGTATCTCCGGCTTTCCCAAGCGGGCGGAAAGCGTCTATGACACGGTTGAAACCGGCCACAGTTCCACCTCGATCTCCTTTGGCGCGGGACTGGCAGTTGCCGGGCGTCTGCAAGGCAGGAGACGCAAGGTGGTGGCAGTCATTGGCGACGGCGCCATGACCGCAGGCATGGCCTTTGAGGCCCTGAACCACGCGGGGGGCATGGATGAAGACCTGATCGTGGTACTGAACGACAACGAGATGTCCATCTCGGAAAATGTGGGTGCGCTGTCCAGTTTCATGAGCCGCCGCATGACCGGCAAGGCCATTCGCCGCCTGCGCGACCATGTGGAAGAACGCCTGCTGGCGCTCTCCACTGTGGGCGAAAACCTCCTGGCCCTGCTCCGCAAGAGCGAGGAGTGTACCAAGGCTTTTTTTACGCCGGGGATGCTCTTTGAGGCGCTCAAGTTCAAGTATGTTGGCCCTATTCCCGGACACCAGCTTGAAGACCTGATCGATACCTTGACCAATGTGCGCGACCACAACCACGGCCCGGTTCTGGTTCATGTCATCACCACCAAGGGCAAGGGCTATGCGCCTGCCGAGCAGCGACCCGGCAGCTATCACGGTCTTGGCCCCTTTGAGGTAAGCAGCGGCAAGCCCAGGAGTGCCAAGTCTGCACCGCCCTCCTACACCAAGATCTTTGGCCAGACCCTCTGCCGTCTTGCAGAGCAGGATGCACGCATTGTGGGCATTACAGCAGCCATGCCGGAGGGCACAGGGCTGTCCGCCTTTGCCCAGACCTTCCCGGAGCGCTTCTTTGACGTGGGCATTGCTGAACAGCACGCTGCTACCTTTGCCGCAGGACTGGCGCTGGCTGGAATGCGACCCTGCTTTGCCGTGTATTCCTCCTTCATGCAGCGGGCGCTGGACCAGCTCATTCATGACATCTGCCTACCCAAACTGCCTGTAACCATTGCCCTGGACCGGAGCGGTGTGGTGGGCGCGGACGGTCCCACCCATCACGGAGTCTTTGATCTGGCCCTTTTGCGTGGCATCCCCAACCTGACCTTGATGCTGCCTGCGGATGAAAACGAGCTGCAGCAGATGCTGTGTACCGCGCTCCTGGCTGTGGATGGTCCGGCAGTACTGCGCTATCCCCGTGGGAGCGGCGAGGGCGTGGCGCTGGATGCAGAACTGAAGCCCCTGCCGCTGGGCAAGGGCAAGCTTTTGCGGGAAGGCAGTGATCTGCTTTTGCTGCCAGCAGGAAACCGCGTGCATCCGGCGCTGGCTGCGGCCCAGTATCTGGCAGGGCAGGGGATTGGCGCTGCAGTCATCAACCCGCGCTTTCTGAAACCCCTGGACGAGGACCTCATCTGCTCCTGGGCTGCAAGGACCGGAGCAGTGCTGACTGTGGAAGACGGCTGCATTCTGGGGGGCTTTGGCAGTGCGGTCATGCAGGTCTTGCAGGCACAGGGACTCTGCGTGCCGGTCAAAACCCTGGGCTATGCCGATGCCTTTCAGGATCAGGGGCCACAGTCCCTGCTCTGGCGCGAGGCAGGACTGGACGCTGCCGGGATTGCTGAAAGCGCGGTTGGCTTTCTGCGCAAGTTGTGAGAAAAACGCGCATCGATTGCCAGAACCGTGTTCAAGGCTTGCGAAAAACGCAAAGAGAGGCGATAGTATCGGCCTGAACATGAATCATTCCGCCCGGCCAGGCTGGGCAAGTCTTCAATGCAAGTGTCATGGCACAGTCTTCAAACCCGCACGACATTGTAGAACTGAAGGGCAGCTCTCTTGCCGTGGTGGTGCTGCACCTGAAAACCAGCGAGTCTGGCCTCTTGTATCCCCAGCTGGACAGGACCCTTGAAGAGGGAGGCAGCTTTCTCAAGAATGCGCCGGTAGCGATTGACGTGGCAAAGCTGGGCGAAGAGTCCCGCGCAGCCTTGGACTACGTTCAACTGGCCCATTACCTGCGTGAGGCTGGCATACTGCCGGTGGGTGTACAGGGTGCGCCGCGGGACGAGGAAGACAGGATTGCCGCCGCAGGGCTGCTGTGCCTTGGTCAAAAGAGCAGTGGAGGAGGTGGAACTCCCAAAACCCCGGAACGCTCTGCGCCAGAGCAGCCCGAAGAGGAGCAGAAGGAGACGCCACGGCCAGCCGCACCGCCCCTGATCATCTCCCAGGCTGTGCGGGCCGGACAGCAGATCAACGCGCCGGATGGCGATCTGATTGTACTGGGATCGGTCAACGCGGGTTCTGAAATTTTTGCCGCAGGCAACATCCACGTCTATGGCGCCCTGCGCGGACGGGCGCTTGCTGGCGTGAACGGCGATACCGAAGCCCGCATCTTTGCGCTTCGCGGCGATCCGGCTCTCCTGGCCATTGCTGGCGAGTATGTGGTCAACGAGGAACTGCCGCCCCAGGCAGTGGGTCGGAGCTTTGCCGTAAGCTGGTCCCCATCGGGTCTGCAATTTCATATTCTTGGCTCTTTTGAGCCTTAAGCCCACAACCAAGAGCAGCACTTGACATCCTCCTCCGCCTGAAGGTGGGGGATTCCTACCGCGTTCAGGAGCAAGACAAAACTCCTGAATCACTTCGGTGGGTTCCTGCTTCAACGAGGCTGCCCAGAGGAAAAAGGCAAGTGGGTTTGCGCTATCCATCCCCGCCCTTCGGGCGGAGCTTTATGGTCAAGAGCCAGAGCCTCTTGCCACATTGGGGCGGTTTACAGCGCCCCTTGATTGCCTGAAAGGGAAACCAAGGCTTGCAAGGTTTTGACCTGCATTCAGGTCAGTGTGGGCAAGCCTGCCACAAACCGGACAAGAAAACGGTGTTTTGCATAAGGTGTCTTTTGAGCCAGAGACTTTCCGCCAAAGCTGGTATTGGCGCTTTTGGGGAGTTGTTGCCTTGAAGACGCTTGCGAAGGTTCAGAATTTGTCGCGTGCAAAGCCTGTTTATCACAAACCTTCAAAACACTCAACACGGAGGGGCGCTTCCTCCCCGGCA
>CAMNHX010000322.1 GCA_946539945.1 uncultured Desulfobulbus sp.
GCAGGCTGCAGTGGCGCGTACTGGCCTGCAGGCCGCTGATCCGCTCTGTCTGGGCATTGAGTCTGCAGTGGGCGCGATCCTGCTGCATCTGGCCAAAAAACGTCCGGCGCAAAGGCGGCTGCGGATTCTGGACGTGGCCTCAAGCCCTGGCCCCTTCCCTGACTTGCTGGGTTCTGTCCTGAACCCGGACCACTTGGAATACGTGCAGGCCCTGCCAGAGGCAGAGAGTCGGACAGAGCATGGTGCTGTCCGCACTGTGCAGGCAGGCTTTGGTCCTGGCCTGGCGCTGGACGTGGCCCTGCCTGCCTCCCATTTTGACCTGGTCCTGCTGCGCCACACCCTGCACCGGGCAGACAGCTTTGCCGAGGCCCTGGGCCGGGTACGGGAACTGCTGGCTCCGGGAGGGCTGGTCCTTTTGGCGGAACGCTACCCAGACTGGAGCGCTGATTTTGTCGCTGGACTGGAAAGCAGGTGGTGGCGTGAAGGCGCGGACCATCCCCTTTCCTCCCTGCTGACGCCTGAAGCCTGGACCGGACTTTTGGAGACAGAAGGCTTTGGCGCTTGTCAGGTGTTCCGGGAAGCTGCAGCCAAGAACCTGGATGAAGGAGCCTTTCTGGTGCTGGCAAGGCTGGAGGCAGAAGTTTCTGTCCCGGAACGCGCCGAAGAAGGGACAGGCGACTGGCTCTTCTGGGCTGATACGGCATCCCAAACCCTGGCTGAAGCAGTTGCCGCCAGACTGCGCGAGCAAGGGCTGGAGGTGACGGTCAGCTTGGCGGCAGAAGGCAAAGCCTTGCCCCGGAGCGGGCACCTCGTCTTTATGCGCGGCTTTGACACCAGCCCGGAAAACGCCACCATCACCCTGACCGAGCTGCTGGACTGCGTGCAGGAAGCCCGGAAAACTGACCAAAACACACCGCAGATCCGAGTCATTACCTGCGAGGGCGCTTTGGGCACAGAGTCTCTGCCATCCAGCCCTGGCGCTCGTCCTGCCCAGTGTGCTGTCAATGGTCTGGGCCGCGTGATCCTGAACGAATACGCGGATCTGCCGCTGATCATGGTAGATGTGCCGCCACCTGCCGCCTGCCCGGACCTGCCCGCCCTTCTGGCGCAGGAGCTTTTGGCCCCGGCAGACGGCAATACCGAAATAGCCCTGGGACCAGAGGGGCGTTTTTCCTTCCGGGTCGCGCCCAGTCCTGTCCGGGTGGTGCAAGAGCCGCTGGCGCGTTGCCGTCTGGACTTTGCCACACCGGGACGCCTGCGCAATCTCCAGTGGCTGGAAGCAGACGCACCGGAACTGCAGGCGGATGCAGTGGAAGTGCAGGTCATGGCAACAGGACTCAACTTCCGCGACGTGATGATGACCATGGGCCTGCTCCCGGATGATGCTGTGGAAAGGGGCTTTGCCGGTCCCAGTCTGGGGTTGGAGTTTGCCGGGCTTGTCACCCGGACAGGCGAGGCAGTGCAGGAACCTGTTCCCGGAGACAGGGTCATGGGCTTTGCGCCTGCCTGCTTTGCCAGTCATATCCACACTCCAGCGCACACGGTGGCGAAAATGCCGGAAGACTGGTCCTACGCTTCGGCAGCCACTGTACCCACTGTGTTTTTTACCGCCTGGTATGCCCTGAAGCATCTGGCCGGGCTGCAGGCCGGCGAGAGCGTCCTGATCCACGGCGCGGCTGGCGGTGTGGGACTGGCAGCCATCCAGATTGCCCGGCATCTGGGCGCACAGGTTCTGGCCACTGCAGGCAGCGAGGAAAAGCGCGATTTTCTGCGCCTCTTGGGTGTGGAACACATTTTTGATTCGCGCAGCCTCTCCTTTGCCGACGGGGTCAGCGCACTCACCGAAGGGCAGGGTGTGGACGTGGTCCTGAACTCTTTGGCTGGCGAGTCCATGCGGCGCAGCGTGGCCCTGCTCAAGCCCTTTGGCCGCTTTCTGGAACTGGGCAAGCGGGACTTTGTGGAAAACTCTGTCATTGGTCTTCGGCCCTTCAAGGAGAACATCAGTTATTTTGCCATTGACGTGGACCAGTTGCTGACTGCCAAGCCGCAAGTGGCAGCAACCCTGTTTCAGGAAATCATGCAACTCCTGACCGACAAAACCCTGGAACCCTTGCCCTACCGGAGTTTCCCTGCCAGACAGGTGGTGTCAGCCTTCCGTGCCATGCAGCAGGCCCAGCACATCGGCAAGATCGTGGTTGAACCCGGCGAAACCCCGCCAGTGCGGGAAAAGCCTGAAGCGATCCCGGAAGCGCTTCTGGACAGCAGGGGAACCTGGCTGGTCAGCGGCGGTTTGAGCGGCTTTGGCTTGGTGACAGCCCGGCATCTGGCTGAACTGGGGGTGCGCCATCTCGTGCTGCTTGGACGCCGGGGCGCGGACACGCCTGGGGCAGAGCAGATTCTTGAGGATTTTCGCAACCAGGGTGTCGAGGTCTGCGCCGAGGCTTGCGACGTGGGCAATGCTGAAGCTGTGTGCGCCCTGATCGCCCGGATTCGTGACACCATGCCGCCCTTGCAGGGCGTGGTTCATGCGGCTGCAGTCTTTGCCGACCAGCTTCTGGACCAAATGGATGCCGAGGCCCTGGCCAAGGTGCTGCAGCCCAAGCTGACCGGCGCCTGGAACCTGCACAAGGCCACACTGGATCAGCCTTTGTCGCACTTTATTACCTACTCGTCCATCAGCGTAGCCCTGGGGAATCCGGGGCAGGGCAACTATGTGGCGGCCAATGCCGGGCTTGAGGGTCTGACCCGTCTGCGCCTGTCCCTGAACCTGCCTGCCCTGACCCTGGCTTGGGGACCAGTAGGCGATGCCGGCTATCTGACCCGGCACGAAAAAGTCGGCAAGGCCCTGGCTCAACGTCTGGGCGCAGCACCCTTGAGCGCTGCCCAGGCCATGCGCTGTCTGGACAGTGTGCTTTCGGAACAGGGTGTGCGCATCTTTGCCCATGTGGACTGGAAAAGCCTGCCCGGAGCAAACGCCTCGCCCCGACTGGCCCTGGTGGCAGGCGGTCAGCGGACTGAAAGCGGACAGAGTGGGAATGTCCAACAGCTCATGACCGGGAAGAGCACAGCAGAGGCAGTGGCCA
>CAMNHX010000323.1 GCA_946539945.1 uncultured Desulfobulbus sp.
CAATGGAGCCGGGGCTTTCGCCCCGGAGGGAACTCGCTCAACAATTTTCGGAGGCATAAATGCACGAGCTTCAATGGAGCCGGGGCTTTCGCCCCGGAGGGAACCAACATTTGCAGGCTGTATCTACGTTGCCCCGGTGCTTCAATGGAGCCGGGGCTTTCGCCCCGGAGGGAACCCGGGGGGAACTTGCAGGGGCAACGGTCAACACTGCTTCAATGGAGCCGGGGCTTTCGCCCCGGAGGGAACGGTCTGCACGCAAAAGCACGAAAAAACAACAAGTTGCCGGGCATAACGCGAGAACCTCATGTCTTGCCGCCGCAACTGGATGCGCCCGGTGTGGATGACATCCAGAACATCCAGTGTTTCCTGGACAGCGCTCTTGCGGGAACCTCCCGGGATTTTTCACCAGCTTCAGGTTCCCGCCTTTTTGGGGAGTCAAGGCTTTCTCCCCAGAGAAAACCACCATTTTACTCTTGCCTTCTCCCTCTTTTATCGTTTCAATTCGCCAAAAGCAACCTCGTCAACCAGACAGACCGCGTGTTGAGACCTCCATGTCCTCCCAAAAGCCCTATCAGCTCCCCCTTTGGCAAACCAGCCATGACCTCCTGCCCTTCGAACAGCCCGCATCCGAAGCACCACCCGCGCCCGAACCAGTACCATCTCAACCTCCTGCTGCAAGGAGCAGGCTGGACAGAATGTACCAAGTACTGGGTTTTGTGCCTTACCCCTATCAGAAGCGGCTGGCCTTGGAAGACTGGCCAGACGTGCTGAAAATCCCCACCGGACTGGGCAAAACCGCTGCTGTTTTCCTGGCTTGGCTCTACAAACTGCTGACCATCCCCCAGACCCCGCGCCGCCTGGTCTGGTGTCTGCCCATGCGCGTTCTGGTAGAACAGACAGTCTCCAGCCTGAACGACTGGATCGACAGGCTGGACAGGAACAGTCTTCTGGATCACCGACCCAAGGTGTACGTCCTGATGGGCAGTCAGCTTGATCAGGATTGGGACAGATACCCGGAAGACCGGGCTGTTCTGGTGGGTACGCAAGACCAGTTGCTTTCCCGTGCCCTCAATCGGGGTTACGCGATGAGCCGTTTCCGTTGGCCTCTGGATTTTGCGTTACTGCACAACGATTGCCTCTGGGTCTTTGACGAGGTCCAGCTTATGGGCGCAGGTCTGGCGAGTTCCGCGCAACTGGAAGCCTTCCGTAACCGCTTCGGCGTGTTTCTGCCCTGCCGTTCCCTGTGGTGCAGCGCCACAGTGCAACCCCCTTGGCTGCACACCGTGGATTTCCAAGCGCACAACCTCAAGGTGCATGAATTGGGCGAGGAGGATCGCGGCTTTCCCGAAGTGCGCCGCCGTCTGGAGGCAGACAAAAGCCTGACCGCCATCCCGGAAAAACAGGTGGCCAAGACAGTTCTGGACCGCCATCGCCCCGGCACGCTGACTCTGGTCATCCGCAACCGGGTCGAGGAAGCGGTGAAGCTCTTCAAGTCTTTGCAGCAAAAGCAGGGCAAGAAGAAAAAAGCACCCCTGACTGAACCTGAACTGGTCCTGCTGCACTCGCGTTTCCGCCCGCATGAGCGGCAAGAGCAGATGCAAAAATTGAGAACAAAGCCGGGCGTGGCGGGTCGTATTGTCATCAGTACGCAGGTGGTGGAAGCGGGCGTGGATATTTCCGCAGCCCTGCTGTTCACGGATATTGCGCCCTGGCCCTCTCTGGTGCAGCGTTTTGGACGTTGCAACCGCCGGGGCGAATATGCAGAGGCACAGGTCTTCTGGCTGGACAGGAAGCTGACCACGAAAAATGCCCCTCCTTACGAACTGGAGGAACTGGAGCAGGCAAGGGCGCGGTTGGAGACGCTCTCGGCAGTTGGTCTTGCGCACCTGCCAGAATCCGACGCGCCCCGGAAGCAAAGCGCAGTTCTGCGCAGCCCGGACCTGCTGGACCTGTTTGACACCACGCCTGATCTGGCTGGAGCAGACATTGACATTGCCCGTTTTATCCGGGAGGGTGCGGACAGCGACCTGCAGGTTTTCTGGCGCGACTGGGGAGCAGATGCGGCAGGCAGGCCGCCCGAGGATTTGCCGCAACCCCGGTCAGAGGAACTGTGCCGCGTGCCAGTGGGCATCTTGACCAAGGACTGGCTGGCCTGCAAAAAAGCAGCCTGGTTCTGGGATGCGCTGCAGGGGCAATGGACAGTCCTTTCTCGTCCCCGTCCCGGTATGCTGGTCCTCTTGTCTGCCAAGGGAGGCGGCTATACCCCGGACTGCGGCTGGGACAACACGAGTACCAGCCCGGTTTCTGAAGTGCCGCCCAAAGACCTCACTCTCAAGATGCAAGCACCTGAACAGATGGATCAGGATCACTGGGCACAGTGGCAGACTCTGCTTGCCCACGCTGAACAGACTGAACGCGAGCTGGACCAGCTTGTCAAGGCGCTGGATCTTGCCCATCTTGCCGGGTTTGCAGACTGCATTCCTGTCCTGCGCAAGGCAGCCCGGCTGCACGACTGTGGCAAGGCGCATCCCGTGCATCAGGATGCCTGCGAAAATGCCGACAGGGCGATCCTCTGGGCCAAGGCTCCGAAAATGAGCGCATACCAACGCTGCGGCTTCCGTCATGAACTGGCCTCTGCCCTGGCCCTGCTGGCCACAGGACACGACAACCTGACCGCCTATCTGGTTGCCGCCCATCACGGCAAGCTCCGACTTTCCCTGCGTACCCTGCCCGGAGAGCTGGGACCACCAAACGAGCCAGAACGCCGTTTTGCCCGTGGCATTTGGGACGGCGAAACCCTGCCTGCCAGCGAACTCCTGCCCGAAGTAAGGCTGTCTCTGGCCTGCATGGAACTGGGGCTGTCCGCAGAGGGCGCAAGCTGGGCCGAGCGGACCGCGCAAGTCTTGGAAACATGGGGGCCTTTCAAACTGGCCTTTCTGGAAACTCTGGTCCGCCTTGCCGATTGGCGGGCCAGCGCCGCGCCGGAGGAAAATCATGCCTGAACTGGAACTGCGCGGCTGCACCACGCGCCCCCTGGCTGCCTACCTGAAAGCCTTGGGCATTCT
>CAMNHX010000324.1 GCA_946539945.1 uncultured Desulfobulbus sp.
CTGAAAAGTCGCTTCGCTCAGCATGACATAAAAAATGAAAACGGAATTGCTCTAAAATCAATGCATTAGCGCCAGTATTTTGGAACAAAAACGAGTTTTTCAACGGGCTGTTGGGACAGCCCGGTCTTTCTGCTCAAATCAGCCAAAGTGATCTTGCCTCGTGGACTCATCGCGTCGCTGTTTTTGTAGATGCGTTCGCTTTTTCTTTGTATGATTCTTTTCAGTTGCCTTTGTTCAGATATGCTGCAATCAAAGGATGCCATTCTTTGGCCCACCCGCACGGTGACCATCAAATTCGTCTATCAAAAGAGTTCCGAAAACGACGCGCCGCTGCACTGCTTCATTGCGACAATGGCAGACAACAATCATGAAATATGAGGATTGAACATGGCGACCTTCTTTTTCCCCAGTTGCAAGGCAAAGGCGGACTACCCGGCTGCAAGCGGACAGTTACGCGAGTATATCCGCCGCTGCTTCGGCGTGAAGCCCTCCGGCTGCTGCCGTCCGGGATGCAAGCTGCCGGGCGCGGAGGATACGGCCCTGGTGGTCTGCAACAACTGCGCGGCCATTCTGGAGGAAAGCTCGGTGGCGGGCGACATCCGCTTCGTGTGGGAGTGCATCGACCAGGATGCGGACTTTCCCTTCCCGGACTACGGCGGCGAAGCCATCACCGTGCAGGATTGCTGGGTATCTGTGGAAAAACGCCGGGTTCAGGAAACCGTGCGCTCCCTGCTCGCCAAGATGAACATCCGCATCGTGGAGCTTGCGGACAACTTCGACAAAACACGTTTCTGCGGTGTCAACCTGCTTTCGCCCTGCAACCCGAGCAACGCCAAACTGGCCCCAAAGCGCTACGTGCAAAACAACGCTCAAATGTTCCGCCCCTGCGGCCCGGACGAGCAGACAGCCATTTTCCGCACCCACTGCGAACAGATCACGACGGAGCGGGTCGCCTGTTCTTGCAAGTTCTGCACCGACGCCATCAAGATGGGCGGCAAACAGGGCATCCATTTGCTGGAACTGCTCTTCCCCACACCCTGAAGCAACTGGTCTTCCCGATTCTCACCATCTCCATGATTCTGGGGCTGGCCTATGTGATGAACTACTCTGGCATGAGTTCCACCCTGGGTCTGGCCTTTACCCATACGGGCGGACTCTTCCCTCTCTTTGCGCCGATTCTGGGCTGGTTGGACGTGTTTCTCACCGGGTCTGATGCTTCCTCCTGTGCGCTCTTTTCGGGGATGCAGAAGGAAACTTCCCTGGCTGTGGGTATGTCGCCGGAATTGGCCGTGGCTGCCAACGCCACCGGCGGCGTCACCGCCAAGATGATTTCCCCGCAGTCTCTGACCGTGGCTACGGCAGCCACCAACTCGGTGGGTATGGAGGGCCAGTTCTTCCGCTTCTGCATCTGGCACAGCGTGGGCATGACTTTGGTCTTGAGCCTGCTTACCTGGCTCCAGGCAGGCGTTTTGCAGTGGATGCTGCCATAGCTGCCTGACTCAAAACGGGAGACACAAAGCGGGCCGGGAAGCGCTTCCCGGCCCGGTCGTTTTTTGAGGTTTGGCGCTTGTTTGAGCATCGGGCAAGCCCCACCATTCGCTATTTCACCGTATTTTGTTCCAGTTTTTTCGCTGGTTGCAGGGTGTCCAGTTCTGCCAGGAAAAACGGCTCGACGGCAGCCCAGGTGAGGGGGAAATTGTCCAGAAAGGTGGTGTGCCAGGCTTTGGGTACGATGCACAACCGGGAGTTGGGGATCATCTGGTGGGCCGCGACCACGCTGACGATGGGGGCATGGTCATCCTCATCGCCCGCTATCAGGAGTACTGGACAGCGGATGGCTCCGAAGACTTCCTCTCCCACGCGCATCTGGCTCCAGAAGACCATGTAGGCGGTCCAGAATTCCTGCAAACGCTCCGGCTCGGGCATGAGGCGGCGCTGCTGGTCCACAAAGGCTTTATCAATTTTTTCAATGTCTTCCACCCGCATTGCCGACGGAAAAAAGCCAGGCTCCAGCGTGCCTGCGCCAATGGCAACGATACGCTCCACTGCTTCAGGATACATAGTTGCCAGTTTGTACGCCGTATAGGCCCCGTCGCTGAAACCGAGTACAGGCGCGGGTTTCTCTGTCACTGTCCGCATGACTGCCAGCATATCGTTGGCCTTCTGCTCAAAGGTAAGCGGTCTGGTCCCGATTTCCGAACGCCCGTGACCCCGGGTGGAGACCACAATCACCCGGAACCGCTTTTGCAGTTCATCCAGCATCTGACCCAACTCATAGGGGCTGCCCACGCCACCGCCGTGGAACACAAAGAGTGGAGAGCCTGAACCGTAGCTTTCATAGTAGATTCTGGCATCATCAGCTTGCACGTATTGCCCCACAGCCGGATTGTTCCCGTAGGGCACGGCGCTGCCTTTCACGTCTGGCGCTTGGGTGAACCAGCGCAGCGGCGCAGGTTCTTCTTCCTCGTCGTCATCCTCCAGGTAGCAAATATCCACCGTCTTTCCGGTCGCAAGCCGTTGCAGCGCCTCCTGATCCGCAAGTTCCGCCCAGATGTAGTACAGTTCAACGCCGCTTCTGATCTGATCAAGCTCAAGATCATCATCAAAGTTCAGCATATCAGTGACCTGAACGATGTTGCGGATACCTTCCAGATTCCAGTGGGCAGGCTTGCCATTCAGATGGAGTGTTTCGTCTGTGTTATATGTGGAAACGTAGCGCTGGGCATACTCTTCGGCCTTTGCAAAAGCGTCGTCAAAACTGTCGGCTTCAAAGAGCGTCATATTTTCGTAAACCGGAATGCTTGTCTGCAGACCCTGTTTCAAGCGGCACGACACAATAATATTGGCGGTAAACCAGGCCATTTTTCCTCCTTTCAGTACATGGAAGCTTTTTCTCCGGGATAGAGCGTTTCCACTTTGTCTTTTTACTCCTTTCACCGCTTCACTGGAAAGCGCGAAGCGCTGAAGGCTTTCCAGTGCGCCAGCACGGTGAAAGCAGTCATGGAGAATACCGGGAAGGCGGCAGGAGATGCTTCGCTTCGCTCAGCATGACA
>CAMNHX010000325.1 GCA_946539945.1 uncultured Desulfobulbus sp.
TAATGATGGAGGTCGTACTTTGCGATTCAATATAGGTATTGGAGATGGTTTACTTGGTGAACATATATCAACAGGAAATGTTCACATAGCAGTCGGTATATTTTCTAGTTATTATGGGTTATGCATTAGAAATGGAAATCCAGTTCAGTGGATTATAGCTCCTGTTTTGAGTCATTTTACTAATAATTATGGTTGTGGTGTCGGAGGAGGCGACGGCGGGTTGAATAAGGTATTTGGACGCCTCATTGTAAACCAGCAGATGGATTTAAGCCCAGAAGTCTTGCAAAAGCGCAAGAACGAAATCAAATCAGGTTACGTTCTGGATCCGTGGCAGATGAAGGAGGACTAAATGCAGGGGTGCAAAGCGCCAGGGGAGTAAACAGTTTTGTCTGTTTTGCAAGGCTTTGTGACTCCCCCAGCCGCCTACGGCGGCATTTGCAAGCACCTGCGAGGCCCGGTTTTCCGCCAAGGGTCGTACTTTTCCAGTGAAGCGGTGAAAAGTTCATGGGTGCGCTGTAGGGGCGGTTCGCGAACCGCCCCTACGACAAGACCCGAAATTCAACACAATTCCTTAAGTTGATGACATGCCTCGGAGAAGGGGCCTTGATATGCCGCTTCGCGGATACAAAAGAAAACTCCAAACCACTAACAGGAGACAAGAAACATGAATGCAGGCAAATGTTTTGTAAGCGCAGTAATGTTGCTGGTGCTGGCCCTTCCCGCCCATGCCGCCTCTCTGGGCGCGGACGACTTCCTGCCACCAGCGCAGGCAGGAACGCCAGAGGCCAAACAGGAGGCGGAACGGATCAAGGAACCCGGCGCAGTCAAACAGGAAAAGGGGATTGACGGCCAAAGCGCCACGGTCGCCGCCAGTGCGCAGGATGCCATGAATGCCGCCATCAAGCGCATCCCCTCTGGCGACGGCTGCGAACAGATCAAATTCCCCAGCGGCTTTGGCTGGGTAGCATCAGGAAGCGCCATCTACACCGTCAAACCCAATCCAGTGGCTGTGCTGCACGATCAGCGGGCAGCCTACCAAAAAGCCTATCTCAAGGCCAAAAGGAACCTGGCCAGCGCCCTGAACGGCCTGTCCTCCAAGGGCAAGGATCAACTCGCAGAAGCCATCAAGAGCATTGCCACCCAGGACGACAACCTCACGAACCTTTCGGAAAGCACCTCCGAGAGCATCCAGGAGCGGGTTGAAGGCTTTTTGCGCGGTTATGTGGTGTACAGCGTACAGGACCAGCAAGAGGACAAACACGGCACAGTCACGGTCTCCATTGTGACCACACCCAAAACACGGGGCAAGTTCAATCGGGTGGATGCCTCCTCGGTTTCCGCTGACTCGGTACGGGAAGGACTGGCCATGGTCCTGGCTGAACTGTCTGGCGGTCTCTTGCCGCCAGTAGGCGGCAAAACCATCAATGTACCGCAGACCGGGGAACTGGCCTTTGTGGGCTTTGGTTCCGCTGTCATCGCACCCAACCAGAATCCCGGAGTTCGGGCCAAGCTGGAACTGACCGCGCAGAAGACCGCACAAATGCGCGCCAGAAGCGCCCTGTGCGGCATCATTCTGGGCGACGAGATCAAGGCCCTGTCTTCCCTGGATGCTGAATCGCAGAGTTTGAGCAAGGAGTTTGAGGAGGCACAGAAGGCAGACCCCCTGTTCGGAAAGCAGGATCAGGCTGGCGTCAAAAAACTGCAGGAACAGCGCAACACCTTTCTGAACACTGAACTCAGCACAGACCAGATCACCAGTATCCGCAACGGCACTCTGCCGCCAGGCGTCACAGTGAAAACTTACTTCAACGAGAACAAGAGCATCGCTGAAGCGGTTGCAGTGTATCTGCCCAGCCTGTCTGCCCAGGCCGGTCAGGCAGGCCAGGAAATGCGCAAGGCCCGGATTGTGCCTGAAAACGGCGCACAGGGCAGCGTCGGTTCTGGAGCGCAGGGCGGAATGCCTGCCCAAGGCCCCAGCGGACAGGTCAGCGATGATGCGGAACTCTAAAGTCTTTCCCTTTCCCCCGACTGCGGGGGAAAGGCCCCTGTTGTGCAAACTCCTTTCGGAGAAAACGCGCAGCGCCGGGGGGAGCCTGTCTGTCTTGCCCCTTGCGCTGTGCATTCCCCTCTTGCTTCTTCTGGCCGCGCCGTGTTGGGCAGCCCATGAAGAGATCCGCGCCTTCATGCTCAAGCGCGGCTGCACAGAGATCCTGGTCCAGAAACTGTCCGGGAACGCGCATTCGAGCAACTGCATCCAGACCGAAAGCCATGTGATCTGTTTTCGCTCCCGAAGCTGCCCCGCGCAACAGTGCAGCCCGCAAAGCCGTCAGGCCCTGCTGCGCGGGTTGACCTTGCGTGTCAGGCGTGATCTGTATGAGCGCTTGCTGCACAGCGCCGGAACAGCGCACTACCAAAACAGCGCGGCTGCACGCGAGGCATATCTGCGCGGCGTGGCTGACAATGACGCCAGATACATCTTGAAGGGTGTGGAGTTTCTGACTGGCGCAGAGGAGGGCAGGCTGGAGGCAGTTGCTGCCGCCCCCCATGCTGGCCTGACAGAAGCCATTGCTGGCAGGTATGGGCAAAGGGATTTTGTCGAGCGCTACTGCGAAACGCTCCTGCCCAAGGCGCGTGAACTTTTCGGGCAGGAACGCTACCCCGAAACCCTGACGATTCTGAAGGAGATGCACGATCTCAAGTGGGCGCGGGCTGATGCGTATATTCTGGCCTGCCAAGCCTTCATCAACAACGGGGAGCCGGAAGAGGCGGGCAAGCTGGCTGATGAAGTCATGAGCGACCTTGAACCGCAACTGACCGCAGACCTGGCCGAGCAACTCGGTGACGTGTACATGATGCTCCAGCGCGAGGACCAGGCGGAAAAGGCTTACCGACTGGCCTCTTCCAGATTGTGAGCAGATACCCTGCCTGGACCATTTCCACCTTGTCATGCTGCACTGCTGAACGCAGTGACTTTTCAGTGCGAAGCACGGTAAAAGTCTTTCAGTGCGAAGCACGGTAAAAGTCTTTCAGTGCGAAGCACGGTAAAAGTCAAT
>CAMNHX010000326.1 GCA_946539945.1 uncultured Desulfobulbus sp.
AGAGGCTGGGCGCTGCCTGGGCTAATCTGCCACAGGGCAGCGCCTTTTGCCTGTATCTCCTGTCAGGAACCCGACATATTCTGGAAAAGACCTGCTTGCCGCCCGCCCGTTTTACCTCACACTCTGGCGCAGGGATTGCGGCGCTGGTTCCTGAAAAGGCTTTGCACGTCTCCCGTCTTTTAAGCACAGATACGCATTCCCTGCCTCTCACGCTTGTTGCCACCGAGCGCCCCGGAGCCACAGTGCTGCAGCAACTGATCCAAGCCCAATCCTTTATCTTGGGCTATATTGCCCTGTATCTGGTGGTTCTGACCACTCTGGCCTGGTTCAGCCATTTCCGCCGCATCCAGCGCCCCCTGGAACAGCTTGTGGCCACGGCAGAAAGCGTCTTTGATCCAGACACCCAACCCTTTCCTGAACAGCAGCAACTGGGCGAACTGCATCGCCTTTCCTACAACCTGAACACCATGCTCCGCCGTCTGGAGAAGAACCGGACTGACCTCAAGGCTGCTGCTGCTGAACTGGCGGAAAAAAACCGCCAGCTTCTGGCCAGCCAGGAAGAGATGATCCGTACAGAAAAGCTGGCTGCAACAGGCAGGCTGGCTGCTGGCATGGCACATGAAATCGGCAATCCTCTGGGCGTGGTCCAAGGCTATCTGGAACTGCTGCAAATGGACTGCACAGCCCAGGAGCGTCAGGAGTACATTGCCAACGCGCTCCAGGAGGCCCGGCGGATGCACAGCCTGATCAGCACCATGCTGCAAACCGCCAGAGGGCGATCCGGCCTGGCTGTGGAGCGGATCGATGTCAACCGGATCCTGACCGAATTTATTGAGGCCATGCGGCCCCAGGCGGTTTTGAAAGGTATTGTCCTGCAACTGCGTATCGAGGCGGAACACGCTGCGGTCAATGCCTCTGCCGATGCCCTGCGCCAAATTCTGTTGAACGGTCTTTTGAATGCTGCAGACGCCATCCGTTCCACTGGCGCAGCCAGCGGCGAGATTACCTTGAGTACCTGCTAGGTGCGGCAAAACGGCGCAGTACTCCTCGATCTGTGCATGGCCGACACTGGCCCTGGCTTGTCGCCTGAAGCTGAAGGCAAGATTTTTGATCCCTTTTTCACCACCAAGGAGCCGGGGGCTGGAACCGGACTGGGAATGTCAGTGTCGCTGTCGCTGGTGGAATCCATGGGCGGCGAGATGCAGGCTGTCAACCGACCGGGCGGCGGCATGGAGCTGCACGTTTTTCTACCCTTGGTTGGAGTGAACGGCAAGGAAGGGGAAAACAGCGACACTCCGCTTCCGGAACGGCAGGAGGCGGCATGAGCGAGCAGAATGGGGACGCAGAGAGTATAGGCAGAACTGCAAAACAGGCCGACATTCTGGTTGTGGACGACGAGGCCAATATGCGCCGGATGCTGGACGCACTGCTGACCCGTAATGGCTATGCCGTGGAACAGGCGGCCAATGCGACGGAAGCGCTGGAACTGCTGGCGCGGCACGAGTTTGACTACATTCTCTCTGACGTGCGTATGCCGGGCATGGACGGTCTGGAACTGGTGACGCGCATTGCGGAGAGCGGCAGTAGGGCCACGGTGATCGTCATGTCTGCCTACGGCACAGCGGATCTGGCCATTGAGTCCATGAAGAGGGGTGCATACGACTATATTTCCAAGCCCTTTCGTCTGGACGAGGTGTTGCTGGTTCTGCGCAAGGCGCAGGAGCGGGAGCGTTTGCGGCAGGAAAACCGACGCTTGAAGGAAGAGTTGCAGGCACTGGACAGTGAAAGCAGCTTTGCCGGCATGGTGGGTGTGAGCGAGACCATGCAGG
Organism: uncultured Desulfobulbus sp.; assembly: GCA_946539945.1. Taxonomy (GTDB): domain Bacteria; phylum Desulfobacterota; class Desulfobulbia; order Desulfobulbales; family Desulfobulbaceae; genus Desulfobulbus. The sequence continues at coordinate 1,830 of CAMNHX010000326.1, forward strand.
AAATTTTCCAGATGATGACCAAGGTGGCGCAGTTTGGGGCGACTGTACTCATTACTGGCGAGTCGGGTACAGGCAAGGAACTGGTGGCCCGCGGCATTCACCGCTTGGGCAAGGGAGAGGAAGCGCCCTTTGTGGCGGTCAACTGCGGCGGCGTACCGGCGGACCTGCTGGAAAGCGAGTTTTTTGGGTATGTCCGGGGCGCGTTTACTGGCGCGGATCGCGAAAAGAAAGGGCTGTTTGAGTCTGCAGACAGAGGCACGCTGTTTCTGGATGAAATCGGCGAAATGCCTCTGGACTTGCAGGTCAAGCTGCTGCGGGTCTTGCAGGAAGGCGAGGTGCGGCGGGTAGGCGCAGTCCAGCCCCGCAAGGTGTATGTGCGTGTGTTGGCAGCCACCAACCGCGACCTGACTGAACTGGTGCGGCAAGGGCGCTTCCGGCAAGACCTTTTTTACCGGCTGAACGTGTTTACCATCCACATTCCGCCCCTGCGAGAGCATCCGGCCGACGTGCTGCCGCTTGCCGCTTTTTTTGTGAAGCGCTTGGCCAGGAGCATGGGCAAGCAGGACATGTTTCTGTCACCTACGGCGCAGTCACAGCTTCTGGCGCACAACTGGCCGGGTAACGTGCGCGAGTTGAGAGGCGCACTGGAACGGGCGATTATCTTGAGCGAGGGCCGTGCCATTTTGCCAGACCATCTGCCTCCGCACCCGGGCACGCGGAATCAGGTGCGCCGGGTGGAAGACCTTTTGGGAACCTTTTCCCTGAAAGAGGCGAAAAAGGTCATGGAAAAGCGCCTGATCAGCCGGGCTTTGGAACACTGCGGCGGCAACAAGAGTCGCGCTGCCGAACTGCTGGAGTTGAGCTATCCGGCGCTGCTGGGCAAAATCAAGCTATACGGGCTGGGCAGCGACAGGAAGAAGATACACTGACCTCCACCAAAGACATTACTTGAAAGTCTGAAAACAGCAGCGCCCTACTGATTGATCAGCCGGGCGCTGCTGTTTTCTTTTTCACCAGAGAAGCTGTGTTCACAGCGTTTAGAGCGTTTCCGTTTTGTCTTTTTACTACTTTCACCGCTTTGCTGGAAAGTCATTTCGCTCCGTTCAGCATGGCATATAAAATGAAAACGGAGACGCTCTAGTACTCTGTAACAGCTAAACGTGGCATTATCAGGGAAACGTTCAAAGA
>CAMNHX010000327.1 GCA_946539945.1 uncultured Desulfobulbus sp.
TCACCGTGCTGGCGCACTGGAAAGCCTTCAGCGCTTCAGGCTTTCCAGCGAAGCGCTGAAAGGAGTAAAAAGACAAAGCGGAAACGCTCTAACCTGATTTTTTACTTCACAACCTATGAGATAGCAGTGATCCATTGGATGAAATTTCCTACTCACTCTATACAATGATTTCAAAATGTTACGAGCTAGGCTTTCTCAAAAACTCTCTGGATTCAGGGGAGTCAGTCTGGACCATCTCCCGCAGATTCCCCTGCACCGCCTGCTTGCCCCGATTCTGGCGCTGGCCCTGCTCTTCCTGCTGACCGCACGGGAAAACGGCAAGGAACTGATGAGCAATGTCAGCCTGGAACTGCTCTTCCAGATGCGCGGCCCAGTACCGCCTCCCCAAGACATTGTCCTTGTGGTCGTGGACGAGGACTCCATAGCCACCTACGGCCAATGGCCCTTTCCCCGCAGTCTGCACGCCCGCTTGTTGCGTCAGCTTGCAGGAGCCAAGGCAGTGGGCTTTGACTTTCTCTTTTCAGAGGCGAGCCGGAACCCGCAGGACGATGCCGACTTCTCGGCTGCCCTGCAAGCCGGACCGCCCACAGTACTGGCCGCCTTGAGACAGCGCCGGTCCCAGTCCCCGCAACCTGGGGCCATGCAGCAACCTGCAGCCAGCCTGCACGGCTACCGGGCGCTGGGACACATTGCCATAGCTGTCCAGCCCGGCGGTCTGCTCCGCAAGGTCAACCTGACCCCCAGTGTGGGCGCTCCAGCCATGGCTGTCAGTCTGGCTGCCGTAGCCGGGGTAGAGACGCCGCACTACGCAAAGCCCCAGTTCGTCAACTTTTACGGTGACGGCGGCAACTTTCAGAGCCTGTCCTACAAGGAGGTGCTGGAAGGCGCGGTCCCGCCTGACCTGTTCAAGGACCGCTACGTGCTGATCGGCACACGGGCCAGGGGCCTGGGCGACTTCCACGTCACGGTCTTCACCCACTACAGGCCCACGCCCGGTGTGGAGCTGCAGGCCACCATTCTGGGCAATCTCCTGAACGCCAGCTTCATCAGGCAGATGCCGGGACTGACGCCGATGCTGATTGGTCTGTTTATCCTGCTGCCGCTCTTTGTCTGGCCACTCTTAAGCGAGCGCTACAACGCCCTGCTGAACTTGACTTTGGCTCTGGCTCTTCTGGGCTGCGCCCTGACCCTCTTTACATACCGGAACTGCGCCTTTGACTGGCTGGGGCCAATACAGTTCCTTTTCTTCTCCTATCTGTTCTATCTGCTGCTGGAGGTCTTCAACGCCACCCGGTACATTCTGCACCAAATCCGGGTGCTGGATCACCTGCTTGACGAGCGCCTGTACCGGATTCTGGACGATAGCCCAGACCAAGTGGATCAGAATGGACAGGCCCGAACCAAGCTCCAGGCCTGGGCAGAGTCTGCCCGTTTTTTCAGCGTGCAGGCGGGTCAGAACGGACAACCCCAGCTCCGGGCCAGACGGGTTCTGTTCAGTTCCGCTGGCATTCAGGGACTGCTGCGGCGTCTGCACACGGCAGTGGATGCCATGCGCCTGCAACACCACTTTCTGGACAACCTGCTGAACCGGGAACTGCCGCCCCTTATGCTCTGGGACAGCCGGACAGGTCAGCCCATCTTCTCCAACGTGGCCTTCCGGGACCTGTGGCAAGCCTGCTGCGGAAAGCAGTCTGAAGCGCTCCCGGACTTTAACGAGTTTGTCGCCTTGGCGCTTGAGCTGTCCGGGAAGAACGCTGGCAACAGGGACCCTGCCGCAGAGGGACAGGTTCGCTTTGACCTCGCAGAGGGTCAGATCCGCTTTGACCTGCAGGTGCGTCTGCCCTCTGGCCAGCGCGATTTTCAGGGCAGTATCCAGCCCATTGCTGCGCCTGGCACTGACTTTGCCGGCAGTCTGGCCCTGCTTCAGGATGTCACGGAAATCAAGGAACTGGAACGGGTCAAGGATGAGGTGGTGTCCATTGTGTCGCACGAACTCAAGCAGCCCTTGACCGTCATTCTGGGCTATGGCCAGATGCTTGCCGAAGGACTGAACGGTCCCAACCAGGTCTTTGCCCAGAAGATCTGCGGTCAGGCCGAGCGCCTGAACCGGATGATCCGCGACTTTCTGGACATTGCCCGACTGGAGAGCGGCAGGCAACAGATCAGACGGCAGCCCTTTCCGCTGGACAGGTTGGTTACTGAAGCCCTGGAAACTGTCCAGCCTTCAGCAGCCCAAAAGGGCATACAGGTGCAGGCGGAAACGCCAGACTCTGCTGCCCCCTACAATGGCGACGAGTCTCTCTTGGCCCATGCCCTGCTGAACCTTCTGGACAATGCGGTCAAGTTCAGTGCGCCGGGCACTGCGGTCACGGTGCGGGTCAGGGAAGAGGCGGACCGCTTTGTCGTTCAGGTGGCGGATCAGGGACCAGGCATTCCTGATGAGGAGCGGGAACGGGTTTTTGGGAAGTTCCAGCGCGGTTCGCGCACGGCAAAGGATGAGGGCTTTGGTCTGGGTCTGCATCTGGTCCACCAGATCATTGAGGGCCACGGCGGTACGATTGTGGCTCTGGCAGTGCCCAAGGGTGCGACTTTTGAAATTGTCCTGCCCAAGGAGGGCGGTTCAGCGACCACGCCGCCCTCCCCGGAGGCATGAGAGGCGACCGCTTATTCCACGGTCACGCTTTTGGCGAGATTGCGCGGCTGGTCCACGTCACAGCCGCGACGGGTGGCGATTTCATAGGCCAGAAGCTGGGCAGGCAGGCTGCACAGGAGAGGCCCCAGGTCTTCATCCACTTGAGGCAGGGTAATTACGTCTTCACTCAAGCGGGCAAGCTGCTCGTCACCCTCTGTGCCGATCAGGATGAGTCGTCCCTGCCGCGCCCTGATCTCCTGCACGTTGCTCATCAGCTTCTGATAGCTGCTGTCTTGCGGGGCCAGCGCAACCACTGGCATATCCCGGTCAATCAGGGCGATGGGGCCGTGCTTCAGTTCGCCTGCCGCATAGCCCTCGGCGTGG
>CAMNHX010000328.1 GCA_946539945.1 uncultured Desulfobulbus sp.
ACCGGCGAAAGCCGATAAAAACCGAAAGCCCGCGATTCTCCAAGGATTGCGGGCTCTTGCGTCCACTGAAGAACGGCGAAATCCGTTGAGTGCTGACCTGTTTTGTGGGTAAACTTGTGGGTAAACCAGCTCCAGGTGCTGGACACCCGAAAATTTTACCCACAAGAGATCAGGGTAATCAGGACGAGCAGGGGACAAGCTGTCCTGGTGTCGCCAAGAGTGACTCCAATGACCTGAAAACCGCCTCTCATACCCGCGAAAAGCCACAAAAACTTCCCACAGGGCGACTCCTTCCAGCCCTGCGGCGTCCCAACCCCGAACAGGGTAAGGTACGCAGCAAAAGACACAGGTTGAAGCCCGCCACATGAATGATGTAGCGTTTCTCGATGTTCTCTTCTCCCCGAACAGCCTGGTAAAAAACGCTGTTCGGCCAAAATCCCCTCCTAATAAAATCAATGGGTTAGCGCCCGTATTTTGGAACAAAAACGAGTTTTTCAACGGGCTGCTAAAGCTCCGGTTTTGCCCCAGCTTGCCCCTGATTTTCAGCGGAAGCCCTGCATCCGGGGACAAACAAAAGATCCCGGTCCCCTTCAGCGCTTCGCGCTTCAGAATGACAGGGTGTTGCCGCAATGCTGGCAGAGGCTCTTGCCAAGATTCCGGCAAAACAGATGTCATGCTGAACGAAGTGAAGCATCTTGTTCTCCGTGGTTCAGGGAACTCCCTGCCGACAGTGTTTCGCCGCAAACCTTACCGTTTTTCAGGCACTCTTTGCGTGTCATATTGTCTCTACCGTCCTGGCGTCCTTGCCTTCGGGCGCAAACAGCACCCGGCGCGTCGCCATGTCCATAAACACACTGACGTACTTATGCCCCCGCTTGCAAGCGGTCTCATCCACCCCAAAAGAAAAAACGCCCGCGTATGATTCCCGGACGCGGGACTCATCTACATAGTGATGGCTTATTTGCCAAATGCGGGTATCCTGCTCACCGATGCCTACGGCAGGCGTCTTGACCGGCAGAGTCCGGGTTATGCTTATGACCTGGGTCTCGAAGAGCAAGGTGAAGCCTCTGTCCGGGCGAACCCAGGGGATGGCCGCCAGCCTGACGCTGCATTGCTCGCACCTGACGCGGGGCATTCTGGCAGACAGTCGGGCTTCATGCTGAAAAAAGTCCAGATCCAGGTCTTTTCCACTGTGTCGTGGGCCTTGAAACCGCTCCGGTCGCATTCCGGGCAGACAAAAACGCTGCCCCGGGGCGGGGGAAGGCCAGGCGAATGTCCAGGCGCTTTTTTTCCGGTGAGAATTCACAAGCCTCGACCTCCCACGGCGGGGTCAGGGGTCAACAGAAAAATATCCGCGTCTCTCATCGTTCAGAGTCTTCAGGTTGACCGAACAGGAAACCGCTTACCCACTTGAGAAACAGCGAGGAATCAGAAAAAATGCACGGCGTACACGCGCCGGAGGGCAGCATGGCAAGTTTTCCCATCAAATCCGAGTTCTGGGGCGACCGGGAGTATCTGCTCGTTCCACAATTTTTTCGCATCATACCGCAAACGCTGTTTACCGGTGGTGAAATCTGGCTTGATCCGGACCAGCTTGAACAGGGTTTCACTCTGAAAGGCAAGACCTGTGACCTGTCAACAGGGATGCCGGTCGAAGAAGACGAGGAAGAGGAGCAGAATGAGGCGCTGCGGCATCTTGCAGAACACGTCACAGCTCTGTCGCAGGAGAAACGTTGGCAAGGCGCAACCAGTCTGCTACTGGCCCATCTGGACGATTTGGGCGAGAGAAGTGTCGGTCTGCAAGATTTTGTGGAAGGTCTGCTGATGCGTCTGGATCCAGTGGTTCAAGCGGAACTTGCACAGACTCCTCGCCGTTTTGCCAGACAGCTTCTGGCGCGGATTACAGCTCATCGGGCGGCTCACCATAAACGCGCCTTTCTGGATGGTCTGGCAAGCGGCCAGATTGCCTGCCGCCCCTTTTACCAGATGCCGGAACGCATCGCGGTACAGGGACTCTGCCTTCTGCCCGGCTCTCTGTACGCAGCTGAAGCCCGCTTGAACGCACTGGAGCGGGAGCTGGTGCAGGAGTTGGTGCAACTGTCCAACCTGCGCTGGTGGCACAAAAACAGCCCGGACGCCACTGGCTTCTGCATCAACGGTCATCTGCGCCACTATCCGGCCCTGCTGGTTGCCATGAGTAGCGGAAGCCTTGTCCTGTTTGACTTTGGAGACTCCGGACAGTCTGAACTGGGCAAACTCTGGGAGCAGGCTGTTGAAGGGCGGCATCGCTACTGCTTGATCTGTCGGGAGGGCGAGGCCCGTCCCGACGCCTACGAACTGCGCGAAGCACTGGATCTGGCGCGTTCTCTGTGAATGCACTCCACAGGCAAACTCACAGCTGTCTCACAGGCTGCGGGTGACCGGGTCATCACCCTGCGGTCGGGCGAGTGCAAGAGGGCGGTCCGCTCCGCCTGCCGGCCCGCAAACAAGACCGCTTCCCGAAGCTACGGGAGACGGCTTTTTTACGGTCGCGCCTGGCTCTCTTCCCGCGCCCGCGCCGCCGCGATATGCCGCTTCGGCGGCTCTCCGAAAAGGCGTTTGTACTCCCGACCGAACTGGCTCACGTTCTCGTAGCCCACCTCCAGGGCCGCGCCGGTCACGTCCCGGCCAGAGAGCAGCAGGCGGCGGGCCGCATCCAGGCGCAGGCGTTTTTGGTACTGCAAGGGACTCATGGCGGTGATCTCCTTGAAATACTTGTGAAAGGTCGAGGGCGCCATGTTCGCACGACGGGCCAGTTCGGCCACGGCGAGCGGTTTTTCGTAATTTTCCTTCAGCCAGGCCAAAACCCGCATGATTTGCCCGCTCCGCGTGCCGCCGGTGTTGAACTCCCGCAGGGCGCAACCGAAGGGGCCGAGCAGCAGGCGGCAGTGGATTTCCCGTGTGAGCGCCTCACCCAGAAGCGGCGCGAGCGTGGGGTGTTCCGCAATTTCTGCCAACCGGACAAAGG
>CAMNHX010000329.1 GCA_946539945.1 uncultured Desulfobulbus sp.
ATATTCATTACACTATTGTGAATACAGTTTCTTCATTCGAGTAAACACCCCCTAAAACGCTCTAGACAAGTGTTACAGAGTACGAGCGGGACAGCTGACAAAAATTCATGGATTCATGATGAAAGCTCAAACTTGCTTCAGGTCATACCAAGGTATAATCCATCAACCGCTGCCGGGGCGTGAAGCCCGCGTCCGTGACCAGTCGCCGGATTTCCTCTTCCGAGAGCCGGAAATGTACGCCTGCCGCTGCCACCACGTTTTCTTCAATCATGGTTGAACCAAAGTCGTTTGCGCCGAAGAAAAGGGAAAGCTGCGCGATCTTCGGGCCTTGCGTCACCCAAGAAGCCTGAATGTTGGGCACATTGTCCAGAAAGATGCGGGCAAGGGCCAGCATCCGCAAATACTCCACCGCACTGGCCTTTTCAATGTGCCTGCTGGCTGCAAGCGGCGTGTTGTCCGGCTGGAAAGGCCAGGGAATAAAGGCGGTAAAGCCGCCTGTTTTGTCCTGCAAGTCCCGCACGCGCTGGAGATGCTCCAACCGCTCTTCAAGAGTCTCAATATGCCCGAACATCATGGTAGCCGTGGTCTTCAGGCCCAGTTCATGCGCCTCGCCCATGATGTGAATCCAGGTGTCTGCGTCGCATTTGCGGGGCGCAAGCTCGAGGCGCACGCGATTGTTCAGGATTTCCGCGCCTCCACCCGGAATGGAGTCCAGCCCGGCAGCCATCAGGCGCTGAATGACCTCACGGGTGTCAAGCCCGGAAAGCTGCGCAAAGTGGTGGATTTCCGGCGGTGAAAAGCCGTGGACGTGAATGTCCAGACTCTTCATGAAGCGCAGCATATCTTCGTAAAAGTCCAGAGGCAGATCAGGATGCAAGCCGCCCTGCAAGAGAATCTGCGTGCCGCCCAGGGCCTTGGTCTCCTGAATCTTGCCTGCCAGTTCCTCGCGGGACAGCACAGAGCCACCCTCACCGGGCGCGTGGAAAAACGCACAGAACTTGCAGCCGGAAAGGCAAATGTCTGTGTAGTTGATGTTGCGGTCAATCACATAGGTGACAACTGGTTCCGGGTGCAGGCGCTGCCGGATCGCATGGGCCAGAAAGCCCAGTTCATGCAGGCTTGCCGTGCGGGCCAGCCAGAGCCAGTCCGGGCCGGAAAGCCGCTCGCCCGCAGCTACGCGGGTCAAGAGTTCTGCAGCTTCCATCAGCAGTCCACCAGTTTTTCGTAGAGTGTGTCGCGCTGCACCGGCTTGCGGCCTGCCTCGCGGATAAGCCGTATCAGGGTTTTGTGACCCAGCGCCTGTCCTGCCTCGCCGCCTGCCATATTGGTGATGCGCTCTTCCTTGACCGTGCCATCCAGATCATCCGCGCCAAAGGACAGTGCGACCTGCGCCATCTTTACACCCAACATGATCCAGTACGCCTTGATATGCGGGAAATTGTCCAGCATGAGGCGGCTCACCGCGATGTTTTTCAGGTCACAAATGCCCGTGGTTCCGCTTCTGCCCTGTCCCAGTTCGTTGTTTTTCGGATGAAAGGCCAAGGGGATAAAGGCCAGAAAACCGCCTGTTTCGTCTTGCAGGCGACGCAGCGCATCCAGATGCTCCAGCCGCTCCTCCACGGTTTCGATGTGACCGTAGAGCATGGTGGCGTTGGTCTTGAGTCCCTGTTTGTGGGCAGTGCGGGCCACTTCCAGCCATTCCTCGCCAGAGATCTTTTCCGGGCAGGTCAGTTGCCGGATGCGCGGACTGAAGACCTCTGCTCCGCCGCCGGGCATGGATCCCAGACCAGCAGCCATAAGCTCTTTGAGTGCCTCCTGGACGGATTTGCCCGCAATTTTCGCCAGATGGTGGATTTCCACTGCGGTGAAAGCCTGAATATGCACACCGGGCCGCTCCTCCTTGATGGCTTTCAGCATCTCCAGATACCAGGAGAAGGGCAGGTCTGGATGCACACTGCCCACCACGTGCAGTTCCTCTATGGGTTCATCCAGCCGCTCGCGTACCTTCTGGCGGATTTCCTCAATGCTCATCTCATAGGCCAAGGGGTCTTCCCGCTTGCGGCCAAAGGCGCAAAACTTGCACAGATTCACGCAGATATTGGAATAGTTGATGTGCTGGTTGTAGATGAAATAGACCTTGTCCCCGTTTTTGCGCTCGCGCACAATGTTGGCGAGATACCCAAGGGCCAGGATGTTCGGGTGTTCGTAGAGGGTTTTGCCGTCGGCAAGGCTCAAGCGCTCGCCAGCGCGGACTTTTTCCAGAATATGACCGAGACCGGACTGTTTGATGAAAGTGTCCATGGAAGTTTTGGATAATCAGGAGAAAAATGTATTGCTTTCAATTTTGTGAAAGCCCTTGTTTACTGGAATGCACGGGTTTTCCTCCATTTTATGGAAGGAAAATATCGGATAATCAGAGAAGAGCAGTCGTCTCTTGACAAACCTCCGACTCACCGGATCAATCCGGGTGTATGCGCCAAGCGCGGGGGCGCGTCACTGCTCTCCGACCTCACGCAGTATCTTCTTCGCATCCTCATGACCCTGCCCTGCCGCTTTGTACCACCACTCCACAGCCTTGTGCCGACTTCTGGGTACACCTTCGCCGTTGAAGTACATCATGCCCAAATAGGTCTGGGCGACTGCGTTGCCTTGTTCTGCGGACTGATGGAACAACTCCGCCGCACGACGTTCATCTCTGGGCAGGCCGCCCAAGCCCCGGCTATACATATAGGCCAAATTGGCCTGGCCTCCTGCATCACCTTGTTCTGCAGCTTGGCGGAACAATTCCGCCGCACGGCGCTCATCTCTGGGCAGACCCAAGCCCTGATTGTACATATATCCCAAGCGGTTCTGGGCGTCAGCATCACCTTGTTCTGCGGCTTGGCGGAACAACTCCACCGCACGGCGCTCGTCCTTGGGCAGGTCGCCTTTGCCGTTCCAGTACATAAAACCCAAACGGCTTTGGCCGAGCGCATCACCTTGTTCTGCGGCTTGGTGGAACAACT
>CAMNHX010000330.1 GCA_946539945.1 uncultured Desulfobulbus sp.
GCTGCATTCTGTCGCGGGCAATGGCATTCTGCAGTCTGCGCAGCTGTGCGCCGGATCCTGGCAGCGTGAACCAGAAGCTCGCGCCCAAGGCGGTCGGGCCGCAGGCGCGGCAGCATTCGGGTAAAGTCGCCGCGCAGCATGTGAGCAGGAGCCATGTCAGCTGTGCCCAGGGCCAAACCACCCTCATCCACGCGCAGAACCAGCCCGGACCCTGGTCTTTTCCGGACCAGCGGAGCAGCCAGTTCCGAGGCCAGGGACTCCGCCCGGTCCAGCAGGGATGCCTCCTCTGCCCACACTGCCAGAGGCGGTTCAGATCCTGTCACAACCTGCCTTTTCCCTGCGTTTCCATCCTTGGTCATTGCCTTTTTTCCTGTATGCCGTTAAAAGGAAAGCCTTTTGCAACCTCAATTCAAGCCTGAATGCAGCCATGCCACCATCCATATACGCCATTATTCCTTCCCGCTACCACAGCAACCGCTTTCCAGCCAAACCCCTGGCCCTGATCGCCGGGAAACCCATGATCCAGCACGTGGTGGATCGGGCCTCTGCTTCGCCCTTACCCACAAAGGTGGTCGTTGCCACGGATGATCAACGCATTGCTGATGTGGTGACAGGCTTTGGCGGCAGCGTGGTCATGACCGGAGCCAATCATCCCAGCGGTACTGATCGCTTGGCTGAAGCGGCCAATATTCTGGGTCTTGCCGACAACGACATTGTAATCAACATCCAGGGTGATCAGCCGCTCTTTGCCCCGGAGATCGTGGCTGAAGTGGCAGGACCGCTTCTGGAAGACCCGGAACTGCCCATGGCCACCCTGCTGTACCGGATTGTGCAGCTGGAAGAAATCACCAATCCCAACCACGTCAAGGTTGTCTTCGACCAAAAGGGTCGTGCCCTCTACTTTTCCCGCTCGCCCCTGCCCTACGTGCGCGAGGACAACCGGGCTGATGCGCCCTTTTACCGGCATCTGGGCTTTTACGCCTACCGCAAGCGTTTCCTCGACACCTTTGTGACCCTGCCTGTGGGGCAATGGGAGCAACTGGAAAAGCTGGAGCAGCTCCGGGCCTTGGAGTACGGTTACACCATCCGCGTGGTCCTCACGGAACACGACTCCATTGAGGTGGACACCCCGGAAGATGTCCGCCGGGTAGAACATCTTCTGGCCAGGACCGCATGATTCCGCACTCTGACCGCCCCGGCGCGGGTCTTCTGGCAGATCTGAAAGTAACCCGTTACAGTGCGCTGGAGCTGTTTTCCGGCAGCAGCGAGGTGGAAAGTCTGGTCTCCCTGCTTTTGGGCGGCAAGGCAAAGGCAGTGCCGCAGGAGGCGATGCTCCAGTTCAACCGCTTCCGGGAGCAGGTGGAGCGCACAGACACCTCTGATGTCAAGGTGGTGGTCCTGGGCGGCGGCACTGGACTGGCCACGATCATTGGCGGCGATTCCCGACGGGAAGACTGGCCAGACCATCCTTTTTCCGGACTCAAGCAGTTTTTTACCGATCTGCACAGCGTGGTCTGCGTGACTGACGACGGCGGGTCCACCGGTGAACTGCGCAAGGTGCTTCCCTTGGTAGGCTTGGGCGATTTGCGCCACGTGCTGCTGGCCACCATCCGGCGGGATGCCCTGATCCGTCGCTACAATCTGGATGAAGCCCAGGTCTGGCGTCTGGTTCGCGCCTTGCACAGGCTTTTCAACTACCGCTTTTCCCAGCCCCCGCCCTCGTCGGATGCCCTCATGGCAGCAGCCCTAGCCGGACTGCGTTCCAGGGAACGCCCCTTGCCAACCTCCCTGCACAGGTTTCTGTCCGGGCTGGCAGACTCGCTGTTTTCCGATCCGCGCCTGCGCCAGACCCTGCACTTTTCCCAATGCCTGGGCAACCTCTTTCTGGCAGCAGCCGTGTACCGGCACTTGGACCCTGGCATCCCTGCAGCGGAGCTGCTGACCTTGCCAGAGGAAGTGCGCCGCGCCACAGCCGCCGGGCTGGCCGACCTGTCCCGGGAACTGGGCGTACCAGAAGACGGGGTACTGCCTGCCTCGCTCACTCCTGCCGAGTTGGCGCTTTTGTACAGCAACGGCGTGCTGTCCACCAGTGAGGAAAAGTCGGCCCGGGTCCGGCGCTCTTACCCGGTTGACCAGGTGACCACCCTGTTCTGTGGCGAAGCGACCCTGCATCCGCGCCTGCACGACCTGCTGACCGAGGCAACCGTCATCCTCTTTGCGCCGGGCAGCCTCTACACCTCCATTATTCCCATTTTGCAGACACCGGGCGTGGCTGAAGCCATCCGCGCCAACCATCGGGCACTCAAGCTGCTGGTTGCCAATATCTGGGTGCAGACAGGAGAAACCGACGCCACCCGCGAAGCGCCGGAACGCAAGTTCTACGTTTCTGACCTGATTGCCGCCTATCAGCGCAACATTCCAGACGGCGTAACAGGACTCTTTTCCCACGTGATCGCCTTGAGCATGGCAGATATTCCCGGATCAGTCCTGCAGGGCTATGCGCTGGAGTCCAAGGAGCCGATTGTGGTGGACCGTGAACGGGTGCAGGCGATGGGCTTTGGTCTCATTGAAGCAGCGGTTTTCTCCAGTGACCTGCTCCAGCGGCAGCGGCGTATCCAGCACGATCCTGATGCACTGGCCCGCACGGTCAAGACCTTGTGGTTTCTGCATTTTCAGGGGGCTTTGAGCAGTTTGTCCAGTCCCCGTCAGAAGCTGCCGCCAGAGGGCCGCAGTCTGCGCCGCCTGACACAGCGTCTCATGCCTTGCTGCCGCTACGAGCAGATGCGATCCTGTCTGGAATCCTGGGGTTTTGGCCGGGTTGACACTGTGGAACAGGTCATGGCTGAAAGGACCTCGCCTTTGAGCGCTCTGCAACGGCAGGCTCTGATCCAGACGCTTCTGGACATCCTCTGGCATCACCCGGACATCCCTCTGACCCATCTGGCCGCGCCGCAAAAACTCTGTCTGGTGGATGCCAATGCCTGGACCGGAACGCAGGAGTG
>CAMNHX010000331.1 GCA_946539945.1 uncultured Desulfobulbus sp.
CAGCCACTGAACGGTTGTCAGCAATGTCAAACTGTGGGGTGGACTCTTCACTGGCCTCCACATAGCCACCCACGCCAGTATGCGAGCCTGCGGAGTACTTGGTCACGCCCAAGGGCAGGAGCCGGTCGCGGAAAGCCGCGTTTTCCCGGGTGGACAGCGTGATCCCTACCCTTGGCAAAAAGAGACGCAAGGCAGTGATGAACTGCACAAAGGTGCGGTCATCCACAAAATAGTCAGGCTGGAACTCGCTCTCGCAGGGGTTGAAGCGCGGCAGGGAGACCGCAATTTCCGTGTCCAGATACTTGTCTTCCAGATATTTGGCGTGCATCCCGGTGAAAAAGAACTCGCGCTTCGGTTCAGCCAGACCCAGAAGCGCACCCAGATTCACTGCCCTGTACCCGGCTTGGGCTGCCCGCTCCGGCGCGTCCAGGCGGAAGCGATAGTTGGTCTTGCGGCCTGCCCGATGCACCCGACGGTAGGTGTCTTCATCATAGCATTCCTGAAACAGGGTCATGCTGTCCACCCCTGCCTCGCCCAAGAGACGGTAGTCCTCCACCTCCAGAGGATAGATCTCAATGGCCACCGAGGCGAAGGAGCGCTTCAGAATGCGGGCTGCATCTGCCAGATAGCTCATGGGCGTCAGATGCGGGGCCTCGCCGGTGAGAAAGAGCAGGTTCTGAATCCCGGTCTTGGCAATGGCCTGGGCCTCGCGCTCGATTTCCGCCAGAGTCAGGGTGCGGCGGTCGATCTCGTTCTTGTGGTTGAAGCCGCAGTAGGCGCACTGGTTATTGCAGAAGTTCGAGATGTAGAGCGGAATGAAGAGCTGGATGGTATGCCCAAAATACTGGACCGTGAGCCGGTGCGCCTTTTGCGCCATAGCCTCCAGATGTCCGGCAGCCTTGGGACTCAAAAGGGTGAGGAAATCCACAGGCGCAAGCTGGTCCTTGCGGATGGCTGCCTCTACCCGCTCATCAGTGACAGCGGCAAAAAACCCCGCAAAATCAAAGTTCTTGTACTGCTCAACCACACTGTACACAGACATTTTTGCACCTCACTGCAAGAAACCGGTGAGCGGCGAAGAGGCCCGGGCCACAGCAGACTCTTCAGCCAGTTTCGCCAGATGCGCCATTCGGCCCGCCTGCACAGCCAAGGCAAAGGCGCGGCCCATGAGCGCCGGGTCTTCTGCAGTGGCAATGGCTGTGTTGACCAGAACCGCTGCTGCGCCCATTTCCATAGCCTCTGCCGCATGAGAGGGCCTGCCAAGGCCGGCATCCACCACGACCGGCACAGTGCAGTTTTCAATGAGCAGCGCAATGAGCGAGCGGGTTTCCAGACCGCGATTGGTGCCAATGGGCGCACCCAAAGGCATAACCGCTGCCGCGCCCGCGTTTTCCAGGCGTTTGGCTGTTGCCAGGTCCGGCGAGATATAGGGCAGAACCACAAAACCTTCTTTGGCCAGGCTTTCTGTGGCCCGGACTGTTTCAAAGTTGTCGGGCAACAGGGTTTTCATGTCAGTAATGACTTCAATCTTGATGAAATTGCCGCAACCCGCCTCTCGGGCAATGCGGGCTACCCGGATCGCCTCTTCCGCGTTGCGTGCGCCTGAAGTGTTGGGCAGAAGCGTCACGCTTTTCGGGATAAAGTCCAGAATGTTTTCCGCGCTGTGGGCTGTGGCGTCAATGCGGCGCAAGGCCACGGTGATCATCTGCGAGCCGCTGGCTTCCAGCATGGGCGCGATCTGTGCATTGGCCGCAAACTTGCCTGTGCCTGTAAAGAGGCGGCTGGTAAAACGTTTGCCGCCCAGTTCGAGAGCATCATCTGTCCTGTTCATGGTTAGCCTCCACCGACAAAGTTGAGCAGCTCCACCTGATCGCCGTCCTTGAGACCAGTTGCCTGCCAGTGTTCCTGTTTGACAATAAGCCCGTTCAGTTCAATCACCAAAGACTCCTGCTTCAGACCACGGGCCGCAACCAGAGCGGCCAAGGTGGTGCAGTCACAGGACTCTTTTGCACCGTTGACAACAAGCTGCATACACGCACCTCCGCAGAAAAGAAAACCGCCTGTCCGGGATGGGCAGGCGGCGAAAAGGTCAAGACAAGACAAAAAGTCGTGATTTCCAGAACTGCGCCGCTTCCCTTCGCCGGTACGGGCCGGATCAGGTTCAGAGGGTTGGAACTCCTCTCAGCGGCTTGCGCCGCACCCCTAGCGATGATGCAGGGTCTCTACTCCAGCGTTCAAAACTTGTCAACGCGGATTGCGTGCGGTTTTCTGAAAACAGGGCGCATCAGAACGGCAGCGTATTGGCTTTGGCCTGCCGACGGTAGAATTTGTGGGATCCGTACTGGGCGGTGAAGTCCTGCTGCTCCGCCCATTTTGGGGAAACGTCTGTACGGTGGTAAAAGATGGAGCCTTGGGTGAAATCTTTTGAGGTGATGGCCTTGAGCGCCACGGTCATGCTGTCTTCCAGAGAGTGTGGTTCTGACGGGATAAAGGAGTTTTTCTGAAAGGTCCAGGAAAACTGGTAGGGTGCATTCACGACCTCCTCAATGCTTTTTTGCGATTCCATGGCGCGGTTCAGGGTGACATGAGCCACAGCCAGTTTGCCGATTTCCGGCTCGCTACGCGCTTCGTGGTAGATGTTGAGCGTCAGCCACAGCAAGCCTTCCATAAAGCCTATTGAGTCCATTGGTTGCGTTTCCTCCTTGGGGGAGCTGTCCAGAGAGTCGGGGTCAACCGGGAAAGCCCCGGACTCTTGTTCAGGGGCGCTGCAAACAGGGTGAAAAACAGGAACCGGGAAAAATATGTTCCTTGCCACCAGGGTCGGTCTGGAACCTGGAGAGTGCAGCGTCCGTGGGTGTCCTGATCAATGCAAATAAGCTGGCCCGGTGTCGTATTGCTCTTTTTTTGACAGTAGGCAAGTCTATAATACATCCCTTTGCATCGGGCAAGTGCAAGATTGCTTCCCTACTGCACCTCCTGTGAAGCAATCAGTGGTGAAACG
>CAMNHX010000332.1 GCA_946539945.1 uncultured Desulfobulbus sp.
TATTTCCGGCGGGCATGAGCGTATGCCCGCCTCCCCATACACCCAAACCTGGCTTTGGGAGCAATAATGGAGACACACAACAGACCGCTGTTCAGACTGCGCGGTCTCAAGGCCTGTGCCGCAAGCCATCTGGTGGTTGAGGACCTGTGCATCTTGCCTGGCGAGGCTTGGGGCGTGCTGGGCGAAACCGGCGCAGGCATGGAGGTGCTGGCCCAGATTCTTTCAGGCGACCTGACTCCGGTGCGGGCGGGCGAGTGCGTGTTGCCGTCCTCCCTGGGTCTGGTCAGCTTTGCTCGGCAACAGGAGCGCTTTGAGCGAGAACTGCGAAACGATGACACCGATTTTATCAACCACCCTGATCCAGGCACGCCCGCCGGTCGCTTTTTGAGCGATGCCGCAGCCCACGCCGAACTGGTGCGACTTTTGCGTCTGGAGCACGTGCTGGATCGCGGCTACCGCTATTTGAGCAGCGGTGAGGCCCTGAAAATCGGCATTTTGAGCGAACTGTCCAAGGGGGCGCAGGCACTGACCCTGGAGCACCCCTTTGACGGGCTGGACGTGGTCAGTTGCCGGGAGTTGTCGCAGGCCCTGGCCCGCCTGCATCAGGAGGGTCTGACCCTGATCCTGCTTCTGGGCGATCTGACCGATTTGCCGCCTTGGTGTACGCATCTGGCGCTCTTGCAGGACGGTCTGATCCACTACACTGGTCCAGCGGATGTCATCCGGGCCTTGATGGGGGGAAGCACAGGTCGCACCCAGGCCTTTTTTCAGGCCAATGCCGCAGAACTGCGGTCAGAAGAGACAGAAAAGAGCCAGCAGCCTGCCAGCGACGCGCCGCTTGTCCAGTTAAAGAACGGCTTTGCCCGCTACGGCGAGGTAGAGGTTTTCAGCGGTCTGAACTTGAGCATCTGTCCCGGTGAACACACCCTGATCACCGGCCCCAACGGCTGCGGCAAGTCCACGCTTGTGCAGCTTTTGACCGGCGATCATCCGCTCTGCTACCAGAACGATCTGACCATTTTCGGCCAGCGTCGGGGCAGCGGCGAAACCATCTGGGATGTGAAACGCCAGATGGGCATTGTGAGCAACGACCTGCATCGCAGTCACCGCATCAACGGCAGTGCGCTGGCTGTGGTCCTGTCCGGGCTGTTTGACAGCATTGGTCTGTACCGCCACCCCACTGCGGAGCAGCGCGAGCTGGGCAGTCGCTGGCTGTCCTGGCTGGGCTTGCAATGCAAGGCCAAACTGCCCTTCCGCAGTTTGAGCTACGGCGAGCAAAGGCTGGTCATGCTGGCCCGGGCCTTGATCAAAAAGCCCCGTCTGCTGCTGCTGGATGAGGCTACCCAAGGGCTTGACCGGGCCAACCGCAAGGCCTTGCTGGACTTTCTGGAACAGGCGGCAGAGGAAAGACTGACCACCATTGTCTATATCAGCCACCGCCAGGACGAGCAGCGTCCCTTTTTCCGCCAGCATCTGGAGTTCCAGCCAGAGGATGGTGTACCGTTTAGAGTACGCAAGAGCGGAGACCTGGGATTGCCCCTTTGCTGAAGCGCCAAATTTTTCAGAGAATACTGTTTTCGCCAAAATTCGCCCAAAAACGCCTGCCCATCCTGAAAGCCTTGGGCATCGCCTGAACGCGCCACTTTCCTAACCTTCAATGTGAGACCAAAGCAGATGAACGACTGGACAGAAGGATATGTCACTGACATCAGCTACACCTACGGCTATTACCGCGAACTGAACCCTGCCCGCATACGGATGGCCTTTCTCAATCACGGCTTTGTAGCTCCAGCCATACGCCACGCCTGTGAACTGGGCTATGGGCAGGGAGTGAGCGTCAACATCCACGCCGCTGCCTCGCCTGCGCTCTGGTTCGGAACAGACTTCAACCCCTCTCACGCCTCCTTTGCCCAGGTCATGAGCGCAGCATCCGGCGCAGACACCCAGCTCTTTGACGAAGCCTTTGAGGAGTTCGCCCGGCGAGACGATCTGCCGGAGTTTGACTTCATCGGGCTGCACGGCGTGTGGAGCTGGATTTCCAACGAAAACCGCCAGATCATTGTCAACTTCCTCAAGAAAAAACTCAAGGTGGGCGGTGTACTCTATATCAGCTACAATACCCTGCCCGGCTGGACAGACTTTCTCTCCATGCGCCACCTGATGACCGAACACGCAGACTCCCTGGACGCGCCAGGCCACAACCTGCTGGACCGCATCCGGGATACCATGGACTTTATGGACACCTTTTTGACCACCAATCCCCAGTTCTGCCGGACCAATCCCCGGCTGGCTGACCGGATGAAGCGTCTGCGCCGCCACAATGCCCACTATCTGGCGCACGAGTACTTCAACCGGGACTGGTGTCCCATGCACTTTTCCACCATGGCCAAGTGGCTGGGCGAGGCCAAGCTGCAGTACGCCTGCTCTGCCCACTACATTGATCACATCACGCCCTTCAACGTGACCAAGGAACAGGACGAGCTGCTGCAAAAGATCCCGGACCCGGTTTTCCGGGAAACGCTTCTGGACTTCATGATCAACCAGCAGTTCCGGCGGGACTACTGGATTCGGGGGGTGCGCAGGCTGAACCGGATGGACTGGGACGAAACCATCCGGCGGCAACAGTGCATCCTGGTTACACCCCGGAAAGACATTGAACTCAAGGTGTATGGCTCTCTGGGAGAGATCACCCTGAACGCCGACATTTACGACCCGGTCCTGGACATCCTGGCTGACTTGCAACCGCGCAGTCTCGGCCAACTGGAGAAAGAGCTTGAAGGCAAGAAGATCACCTTTTCCCAGTTGTATCAGGCGGTGATTGTGCTGGTGAGCATGGGGCATCTGGACACGGTGCAGGACTGCGACAAGATTGGCCGCGTCCGGGAGCAGTGCAAGCGGCTCAACGCCTTTTTGTGCCACAAGGAGCGGGGCGACAACAACATAGAGGACCTGGCCAGCCCGGTAACAGGAGGCGGTTATGCGATCAACCGTT
>CAMNHX010000333.1 GCA_946539945.1 uncultured Desulfobulbus sp.
CTTTCCAGAAGACACAACAGGGCACGGCGGCTTCTGTTCCGTTCCCTTGCCAGTGCGGCAAAGGCAGCCTGCAGGCCAGGACGCAGTCGGGGCGGCAGTCGCTCCAGAAAATGTGCTTCAGCCAGCAGGAGTGTGTCCAGATCCCGGACTGGCCCGGCAGCACGTCCCAGCGCGGCAAAGCCCTCCTTGAAAAAGGCCAGCTTCTCCTGCGGGAAAACGTGCTTGCCCATGCCCAAGGCAGTGCGCGTGCGGCGCACAGACACCCGGAAGTCGCGCAGGAAAACCGGGTCAAGGTCGCCCAGTATGCCCGGCATATTACGACGGATCTGGTCCAGCAGGTGACGGCAGATGCGGACCAGCGCCCCGAAAGCGGAAAGGTCGCGCAGTTCGTGGGACAGGGTCGGGGGAAATTTGGCGCAGTAGTCCAAAGGCGTGCGCCCTGCCGCCCGACAGCCCGCCTCAAAGCCGACCAGCGGCGAAACCGGCTGGACCACACCCTGCTGGCGCAAAATACCCCGCGCCTGTTCCCGCGCCAATTCCTCTCCCTGCAAGGGAAAGAGCCTGGCCAACCTGAACACCTGTCCCTGCATCTCCAAACGCTGCTCTTCCAGGACCAGCCGCAAAACCAGCCTGCCCGTCCTGTCATGCAAATGCCACTGACAGCCGTGCAGTGTCAGGCGGGTCAGTGGCAGGAGTGCCCGGATCCCCAAAACTGGTGTCAAGCGTTCCTTCATGCCACCCTCTGGAAAATCATCCAGCAGGCAACGGGTGCGACACTGTGGCCCGCCGCGCAGGAGCGTGATCTTGCCGGATTGCTCGTACAGGGTCCAGGAATGACCGTGGGTATGCAGCAGCATACCCGCCTGATACAGCCGCCAGTCAAAGCTGTCCACATAGGTTACAGCAGCGCGGTATTCAGGCAGAGGCTGGATTTGGAATGCAGCAGTCAGCGCTTGGGCAAGTGCGCCGGGCGTGACTGCCTCCGGCATCAGCCAGGTGTCTTCCATAGGATTCACAGGGCTGCTCACCGGCTTCAGCTCCGGTAGTCAGCGTTGATTTTCACATAATCAAAGGACAGATCGCAGGTATGCACTTCAGCAGAGGACCTGCCTTCGGCTAGGGTGACAGTCACGGAAAATTCCTTCTGCTGCAGCACTGCTGTGGCCTGTTGCTCCGCCTCTGGCCCCAAACCTTGCCCCTTGCGCACCAGCAGCACCTTGTCAAAGGCAATATCAACCTCGTCCTGCCGGAAGCCGCAGTTTGAGCGGCCCAAGGCTGCGATAATCCGGCCCCAGTTGGCGTCTGCGCCAAAAAAGGCGGTTTTGACCAAAGGCGATTCGGCAATGGTCTGGGCAGCGCTGCGGGCCTCGGCTTGAGTGCGGGCGCCGGTGACGCAGATGTGGACCAACTTGCTTGCTCCCTCGCCGTCAGCCACGATCTGCAGGGCCAGGTCCCGACAAACGCGGGTGAGCGCCTCACCAAAGACCTGCACCCCTTCCGGGTTGTCCGCGTCGATGCGGGGATTATCCGCCAGCCCGTTGGCCAGGACCAGGGCTGTGTCATTGGTTGAGGTATCGCCGTCCACAGTGATGGTGTTGAAACTCTCATCCGCAGCCCGGTGCAGCAGGCGGTCCAGCGTTTGGGGCGCAATGCGGGCGTCGCTCAAGACAAAGCAGAGCATGGTCGCCATGTCAGGCCGGATCATGCCGGAGCCTTTGGCCATGGCAGCCAACCTGACCGGGACACCACCAATGCTCACCGTGGCGCTTGCGGTTTTTTCCACCAGGTCTGTGGTCATCATGGCCCGGGCCACCTCGCGCAGGCGGTCGGGAGCCAGATTTTTGGCCAGTCCGGGCAGGGCCTGCTCAAAGGGCGCAAGCGGCAAGGGCAGACCAATCACCCCGGTTGAGGCCACCTGCACAAGCGCCTCGTCAATGCCCAAGACCTGCGCGGTCAGTGCGCTGCAGGTCTGTGCGGCAGCCATTCCAGCTGCACCCGTGCAGGCGTTGGCATTGCCGCTGTTGACCAGAATGGCCTGGGCCTGTCCTGCGCGGAGGCGTTCCCGGTCGAGCAGGACAGGGGCTGCCTTGACCCGGTTGGTGGTAAAGACTCCAGCGGCTGTTGCCGGAATCGCGGAAAAGATCAGGCCCAGATCAGGCCGTCCTGCGTATTTGATGCCTGCTGCCGCTGCGGCGGCGGAAAATCCTTGTACCTGCATATCAGCATCCTGTGAGATGATCGTGAAACGGTCGCCTGCCGGGCCATGCGACGGCTGAAGCGTTAAGAGACGCATCATACAACGCCGCGCCCGCTTTATCCACCATCATTCCCGCAGACTGTCGGCTGCAACCGATGCGCAAGCGTAACGCCTTCTTCAAGAGCAGGTCTGACAGGAGGGCGCTGATTTGTGAGACTGTCTTCATTTTGCATATTCTCTGATAAATCAAGGACTTATATTCAACATCTCATGCAAACGCAAGTTGTTCAACGGGCTGACAAGCCCTTTGTTTCCCACAAGCTGCGCAGGGCGTTGAGGCTCCTGCGCCTTCTGCTTTTGGTGACTCTGGGTCTGCCTGTCACGCTTGTTGCACCCTGCCCCGTCCTGTCCGCGCAGCCAGGCGAAGGTCCGGCAGAGTGAACGATCATGACCTATATCTGCGGGGACAACAATCTGGAACACGCGGCTCTCATGGATATGTTGGAGATGGAGCAGGCCCTGCCTGACAAAGTGGAACTCATCATTCTGCTGGACCGGCACAGGGGCTATTCCAGCATCCTCGGCGACTGGACAGGGGCCAGGCTCTACCGTGTACGCCGCGCCCCGGCCTTTGACCTCAAGGAAGCGGCCAAGGGTCTGCCCGCGCCCATTCCCCAGACCCTGGCTTCAGAACTTCTGGAAGACTGGGGCGAGGTCGACATGATTCCTCTGGGCAGTTTTCTCGTTGAAGCAGGAACCCACCGAAGTGATTCAGGAGTCTTGTCTTGCTCCTGA
>CAMNHX010000334.1 GCA_946539945.1 uncultured Desulfobulbus sp.
AACCGATCACGTTTGGATAGATTTGATCAGGTTTGCGTAAGTTTTGCAGAACGGCAAAGCGCACTGCCTTGCCTGGAGCAGGCTACCGTATCCTGCAGCGCCGGACAAGCGTTTTTCCCAAAGCCAAACGCCAGCAAAATCCCATGCACGACCTGTTTCAGAATCTTTTGCCCTTCAAGCTGCTTCCCATTGGATCAGTAGAGTTTGTCTCCCTGGAGTTTGCGCTGTTTTTCCTGCTCTTTCTGCCCCTGTACTGGACCTTTGGTCATGCGCCCAAGATTCAGAACCGGCTGCTTCTGTTTGCCAGTCTGGGCTGGCTCTTTCTGCTGAACCCGCTCTTTGCCCTGGTTCTAACGCTCTATGCCCTGCTGACCGCCTTCACTGCCTTTGGCATTCACGCCACGCAGGAAGCCACGCCCGAAGACCCGGAGGCAGGTCTGGGCTGGCTCAAGGCCGGGCTGTGCTTTGCCGTGGCCCATCTTTTGGTGTACAAGTACGCGGGCGGCTGCAAGAGCCTCTTGCCGCTCTCCTTGCAGAGTGGCATTTCAACCATGCTGATCCCTTTGGGGCTTTCCTACTATACCTTCCAGAGCATCACCTATCTGGTCGCGGTGTACCGCCGCCGCATTGAACCCTGGCCCTGGTACGAGGTTCCGATGTATCTGGCCTTTTTCCCCACAGTCAGCGCTGGTCCCATCTGGCGGGCAGATAAAACCCACAGCATTCTGGGTGAACACGAGGGCGCAACCGCCCAACTGGAGGCGGACGAGGAACGGCAACCGGTACGGCCTGCTTTAGCACTCTCGCTGGCGCTTCTGGGACTGATCAAGATCTGGTGGCTGGCAGGCACGCTCAACGACGGCTTTGTGGACCCGGTCTTTGCCGAGCCGGACAACCACAGTTCCTTTAGTGTGCTTCTGGCCATCTACGGCTACACAGTGCAGCTCTACCTGAACTTTTCCGGTCATGCGGATCTGGCCATTGGTCTGGCCATGCTGCTGGGCTTCCGCTTGCCGCCCAACTTTGCCATGCCCTTTGGCGCCCATAACCTGCGGGAATTCTGGAACCGCTGGCACATCAGCCTGTCCACCTGGATCCGCGACTACATTTACATCCCCCTGGGCGGCAATCGCTGCGGTTTCAGGCGCACCCAGATCAACGTCATTCTGGCCATGACGCTTTCCGGGCTTTGGCACGGATCAGGCTGGAACTTTTTTGTCTGGGGTCTGCTGCATGGGCTGGCCCTGGCTGCGCTGAACACGGGCGACAGGCTGACTGGCCGTCGCGACACCCTGGCTGAAAGCCGGTGGGGCCGCGCCTTGGGCCTGTTCTGCACCTTTACCTTTGTGGCCTTTGCCTTTGTGATCTTCCGCAGCAGCACCCTGGCCGAGGCTGGCGCGATCTTTCTGGGACTTTTTGGTCATATTGCAGCCCTGCCGCCCCTGTCTGCCCTGGGCACAGCCCTGCTCATGGTACTCACCTTGCTCCTCTGGCCGCTTTTGAACCGGGCCTTTGACGCGCTGGTCTCGCTTCTGGAAAGAACGCCTGTGTATCTCTGGTGTTTGCCCCTGACCCTTATGCTCCTCTTTCTCCTGATTGCCGCGCCCTCTGGCGTACCGGGGTTTATCTATGCCAACTTTTGAAACAGCCTTCCTTGCCATGGACAACCGGGCCGCAAACCTCAAACTCTGCGCTACCCTTGGCCTGACAGCCCTGATCTGCGTCTGGTTGGGGCAAAATTCCATCAAGAGCTACTGGCAGGAACACTACTACCGGCAATGCCCTTTGGAACAGTTTGACGAAAACCCGCTCTGGCGGGCTGGAGCCGCAGTGCAGCAGGCAGTGGCGCAACTCTGGACAGACAACAGCTTCACTGGGCTGTACGACTTCTGTGAAGACCAGTACGATACCCTCCGGGAACAGCGGGGTGATATTCCGGCGGGCAGTGTGGAACGACGGATCAGGGAACGAAAGGCGGAACAGGCCGGAGCCGCGTCACCCATTGCGCTGTCCGGTACGCCGGAGGTTCAGCAGACAGGTGTACCCCTGGCTGCAGCCGCCAATTCCACGCTGGTTGCCGCAACCTCCCCACAGCCGGAACAAGCATCCCCGTCAGGTCTTGGTCGCGTGCTTGCCGCAGGAGCGCCCCTGATCCTGCGGGCGGGTGACGCGGTCTTTTTTGGCGGCGACTCCATGATGGAAGGCTTGGTCCCGCACCTGTCCCACTGGTTGCACACCAAGGGCATTGCCTCGGTGAACAAGAGTCGTCGCAGCACTGGTCTGGCCTATCCCAATCCCAAGGTGCGTGACTGGCCCCTGGAAGTGGAAAATGCGCTGAAAAACGATCCCAAGATCAAACTGGTCATCATGTTTCTGGGGCCAAACGATCCTTGGGATATGCCCAACCCGGCAGCGCCCAAGGGCAAGTTTCTGCGCTTCCGGTCTGAGGAGTGGGCCAAGGTGTACAGCGAGCGCATTGGCCGCATTCTTGCGGCAGCGGAAAGCCACAGGGCAGGTGTTATCTGGCTGGGACTGCCCTATATGCGCAAGCCCAAGTTCAACCAGCAGATGATGTATCTGGATGAGGTTATTGGCAATGCCACCCGCAGTCGGGCCTGCTATCTGCCCACCAAGAACCTGCTTTCCTCAACCGGTGAGTACAGCGACACCATGAAGGTGAACGGCAAAAACGTGACTGTCCGAGCCAAGGACGGCGTCCACTTTTCGCCCCAGGGCCAGCGTATTCTGTCCAAGGCGGTTCAGGAACAGATTCACATTGTTCCGGGAAACAAGGAGTAAGCGCCTCTGGAGCAAGCCCTTTTGCAGGGCGCAACGCCAAAGAAACGGGCCTTTTTCCCGGAAACCCGACAGAAGACAAGACCAGCACAAAGGGGGCTTCTGTCCCCTTTTGTGTTTTCACCGGACAGATAACCGTTCTGCAAAACTTACGCAAACCTGATCAAATCTATCCAAACGTGATCGGT
>CAMNHX010000335.1 GCA_946539945.1 uncultured Desulfobulbus sp.
CAGAAAAAAGGAGTCTTTTACACCAGTCGGGCCAAATCTGGCAAGGAAGAGTGTGAAAGGACAAGGTGGAGTGAGGAGGGTGAAGGGTGGAGTTGCCGCGCTTCGTGCAGCGGTTCGCCGCTTCCACTTCACTCAAAAACTCCTCACTCCACTCTCCTCACAGTCCTGCCAGCATCCCATCCAGCTCCTGAACAAGCCTGTCTATCTCCTCCTTGCTGACAATCAAAGGCGGCACAAAGCGCAACACCTTGTTGCCCGCAAAGTTGATGATGCACCCGCGCTCCAGCATCCTGTCCACCATGTCCGCGCCCCGGCTGATGCCCTCTTCGCTCAAGACCAGACCAATCAGCAGACCCCGGCCCCGCGATCCCGTGGCCCAGCGCGGGAACTTTTTGGCCAGTTCATCCAGACGGGCCAGAAAATAGGCGCTCTTCTCCTGCACGTCTTCCAGAAAGCCCGGAGTCAGCAGGGTCTTCAGCACCACCACGCCAGCGGCAGCAGCCACAGGGTTGCCGCCAAAGGTGGAGGCGTGCGTGCCCGGCGTAAAGGCAGAGGCAATCCGGTCCGTGGTCAGCATGGCGCTCACCGGCAGACCGTTGCCCAGTGCCTTGGCCAGAGTCATGATGTCTGGCCTAACGCCCAGTTGCTCATAGGCAAAGAGCGTGCCGCAACGGCCCAGACCGGTCTGCACCTCGTCAAAGATCAGGAGCAAACCGTTTTTGTCGCACAGTTCACGCAGCCCCTGCACATACGCCTTTTCCAGAGGCCGCACCCCGCTTTCACCCTGCACAGGCTCGCAGAGAATGGCGCAGGTTTGGGGACCAATCAGCTTCTCAATCGCAGCCAGATCACCGGTTTCCGCATGGACAAAGCCCTGCGGCATAGGCTCAAAGCCCTGGTGAAATTTGGGCTGACCAGTTGCTGCCACAGCGGCCAGGGTGCGACCATGAAAGGAACCCAGAAGCGAGATGACTTCAAAGCGACCCGGCTCACTGAAGATGCGTGCCAACTTGATGGCTGCCTCATTGGCTTCAGCGCCGGAGTTGGCGAAAAAGACCCGGTCAGCGAAACTGTGGCTCACCAGCAGTTCCGCCAGTTCCACCTGCGGCTGGGTGTAGAAGAGGTTGCTCACGTGCAGCAGTTTTTCCGCCTCTCCACGAATGGCTGCGGTCACTGCCGGATGACTGTGCCCCAGAGCGCAGACCGCGATCCCGGAGAGGAAGTCCAGATACTCCTTGCCGTCCTTGTCCCAGAGGCGGCATCCCTGACCGCGTTCCAGTGCAATGGGAAAGCGCTTGTAGTTGCCGATGAGAACCTTTGTACCCCGTTCAACCCATTCCTTGTTGTTCATGTCCGTGTTCGCGAAGGCGCGACCTCCTGTTGTGGTAGTGCAGAATCCTGTCTGATACTGTTTTGTATATGGATACTGTTTTGTCTATGGCTCGTCTCGTTCAGAATGCCAGTTTCTTTTCCTGTCTGCATTGCCCGCTTCGCTGGAAAGCCTGCAGCGCGAAGCGCTGAAGAATCTCATGGACGCCCAGCCTGTCTCCCACATAACCATGACGTTTGCCATACTGTTGTTGCGGCTCCTGGCAGAGACAGGGGAAGGAGGCGAAAGCGGTCTTGCCGCTCCCTTTTCTGTACCTTTGCCCCGGTTTCAGGTATTCCCGGCAAAGAGCGCGTCCACAAACTCCTGGGCATCAAACTCGCGCAGGTCCTCCACCTGCTCGCCAATGCCGATGAAGCGCACCGGGATCTTCAACTGGCGGCAGATATTGGCCACAATACCGCCCTTGGCCGTACCGTCCAGCTTGGTCAGCACCAGACCGGTCACGCCGACTGCCTCGTGAAAGAGCTTTGCCTGGGACAGCCCGTTCTGGCCAGTGGTAGCGTCCAGAACCAGCAAGACCTCATGCGGCGCACCCGGCAGACGCTTGCCCAGAACGCGCTGAATCTTCTTCAGTTCTTCCATCAGGTTGACACTGGTGTGCAGACGGCCTGCGGTATCAATCAGGATCACGCCCTTTTTGTGCGCAATGCCGTAATCAAGCCCGTCAAAGGCTACAGAGGCCGGGTCTGCTCCGGGTTTCTGGGCAATGACTTCTGCTCCGGCGCGCTCGCCCCAGATCCTGATCTGATCAATGGCCGCAGCGCGGAAGGTATCGCCTGCCACCAACAGCACAGACTGGCCTGCGCCAACCAGTTTGGCGGCAATTTTGCCGATGGTGGTGGTCTTGCCCACGCCGTTGATGCCCACCACCATCACCACCAGCGGCCCGCTCTCCGGCAGGCTTGAAGGCTTTTCGCGCTCTGGCGCGGTGAGGTAGTTCAGCATGGTCTCCCGAACCAGGGCCTTCAGGGCCTCGGCATCGGCAAGCTGACCCCGGTCAGCCCGCTTGCGGGCCTCGTTGAGCAGGTCCAGGGCGGTGTTGACGCCCAGGTCGGCAGTAATCAGCAGTTCTTCAAGCTCATCAAACAGTTTCTGGTCGATTTCCTTTTTGCCCAGAAAGAGTTGGTCAAGCCGGGCAGAAAAGGCGTTTCTGGTCTTGCCCAACCGTTCCTGCAAGCGCCGGAACATGGCCCCACCTGTTTCCGGCGCTGGTCCGGCCCTGTCAGGTTCTGTTGCCTGCGCTGCGGTTTCCGGTTGTGCGACCGCCTGCTCTGCGGGCGCTTCCTGCGATTGACCAAGAGTTTTTTTGATCCAGGACAGCATCTGCTTTTTCTCCTTATTCAGCGTGTCTCCGTGAAAAAGAGCGTCCGCACGCGGCATCCGGGGTCTCCCGGATGGTCTGCGGAAGGTGGCGTCCCATCTTGACGAATTTCGGGAGAATTTCCAACCTTCTTTTTCAGGGCGCGGTCTTCACGCGGGCTGGAAGGGGGTTTTCCGCCAGAGGGCGCTTTTCGATGCGGAAGAACGCGAACAGGGGCTGAACAGCTTGACTGCACCCTCTTTCCATTTCTACCAGTTCTTTCAAATGAG
>CAMNHX010000336.1 GCA_946539945.1 uncultured Desulfobulbus sp.
ATCGCTGCCAAAAACAGCGCGGTATAGCCCTCCTCCTTGTCTTTGTCGTTTGGGTCAGCGCCAGCAGCCAGTAGGGCTTGAACCACTTCTGGATTCTCGTTTTTCGCTGCCGCGAACATCAGCGCGGTCCAGTCGTCCTTGTTGTTGGCGTTGGGATCAGCGCCAGCAGCCAGCAGGGCTTTGACCACTTCAGGGTTCCCGTTTTTCACTGCCGCGTACATCAGCGCGGTCACGCCGTCCTTGTTGTTGGCGTTGGGATCAGCGCCAGCCGCCAGCAGGGCTTGGATCACTTCGGGATTCTTATTTCTCCTTGCTGCATGCATCAGCGCGGTCACGCCATTGTTGTTTTTGGCGTTTGGGTTTGCGTCGGCGGCCAGCAGGGCCTGGACTACTGCGGGGTTCTTGGTACACCCTCCCGCCGCGATCAACGCGGTATCGCCGTCCTTGTCACTGTGGTTCGGGTTCGCGCCCGCAGCCAGCAGGGCTTGAACCACTTCCGGGTTCTCGTTTTTCCACGCCGCGAACATCAGCGCGGTCACGCCGTCCTTGTCTGTGGCATTTGGTTCAGCACCTGCAGCCAGCAGGGCCTGGATCACTTCGGGATTCTTATTTCTCGCTGCTGCATACATCAGCGCGGTCTTGCCGTTTTTGTTTGTGGCGTTTGAGTCAGCGCCAGCAGCCAGCAGGGCCTTGACCCCTTCGGGATTACTGTTGTTCAGCGCCGCCGCGATCAACGCGGTATCGCCGTCCTTGTCACTGTGGTTCGGGTTCGCGCCCGCAGCCAGCAGGGCTTGAACCACTTCCGGGTTCTCGTTTTTCCACGCCGCGAACATCAGCGCGGTCACGCCGTCCTTGTCTGTGGCATTTGGTTCAGCACCTGCGGCCAGCAGGGCCTGGACTACTGCGGGGTTCTCGGTACACTCCGCCGCCGCGATCAACGCGGTATCACCGTCCTTGTCACTGTGGTTCGGGTTCGCGCCCGCAGCCAGCAGGGCTTGAACCACTTCAAGGTTCCTGTTGTGCGCTACTGCGTACACCAGCGCGGTACTGCCGCGCTTGTTTTTGGCTTCGAGGACAGCGCCAGCGGTCAGCAGGGTCTGGATCACTTCCGGGTTCTCGTTTTTCCACGCCGCGAACATCAGCGCGGTACTGCCAAACTCATCTTTGGCGTCGGGTTCCGCGCCAGCCTCAAGCAGGGCCTGCACCTCTTCCAGACTTGCTGACTCCACCTCTGCCAACAGTTTTCTCGTGGCTTCCTCTGGGGACATACTCTCACCTTTTGGTTCTCTTTCAAGGAGTCTTGCTGGCGCAAAAAATCTGAACAGGAACTTTTGCACCGCTTCTCAAGAATCTTGCAACCCGGAGTCGCGCCCGGACTGGTCCTGCGCCTCTTCCAAAACTTTGATCACTGCGGTATTGCCGCTTTCCCGCGCCAAGTCCAGCGCGGTCTTGCCATTTTTGTCTTTGTCATTCGGGTTCGCGCCAGCGGCCAGCAGGGCTTTGACCATTTCGGGACGCCCGTTATACCTCGCCGCATACATCAGCGTGGTCCAGCCGGCCTCGTCTTTGGCATTGAGGTCTGCGCCAGCGGCCAACAGGGCTTTGGGCACGCCGGGATTCCAGTTCCTCGCCGCCTGCATTAGCGCGGTACTGCCGTCCTGATCCCTGTTGCCCGGATCAACGCCAGCGGCAAGCAGGACTTCGACCACTTTTGGATTCTTGTTTTGCCGGGCCGCCCACGTCAGCGCGGTCCAGCCCCTCTTGTCCCTGTCGTTCGGGTTCGCGCCATCGGCAAGAAGGCGCTGAATCACGTCGGGGGTTTCGTTATTCCGTGCCGCCCACATCAGCACGGTACAGCCCTCCTCATCCTTGAAGTCTGAATCCACACCAGCGGCGGCCAGCAGGACTTTGACCACTTCGGGATTCGATTGCCACAAGGCTGCCCACTGCAGCGCGGTCAGGTCTTCCTTGTCCCTGTCGTTCGGGTCTGCGCCAGCGGCAAGAAGGACTTTGACTACTTCAGGGTTTTTGTTCAGCTCTGCCGCCTGCATCAGCGCGGTCCTGCCGTCCTCATCCTTGGCCTGCGGGTCTGCGCCAGCGGCAAGAAGGGCTTTAACCTTTTCGGGATGCTTCTCCGCTGCCGCGATCATCAGCGCGGTTTCGCCGTCCTCGTCCTTGGCGTTCGGATTCGCGCCAGCGGCCAGCAGGGCTTTGACCACTTCTGGACTCCTGTTCCACCCCGCTGCCAGGAGCAGCGCGGTTTCGCCGTTCTTGTCTTTCTCGTTTGGATCAGCGCCAGCCTCAAGCAGGGCCTGGATCTCGTCCAGACTTGCTGACTCCACCTCTGCCAACAGCTTTTCCGTGGCTTCCTCTGGGGACATACTTTCACCTCTCGGTTCTCTTTCAAGGATGAGACCTGTTCGATAACCCATATTTTGCCCTGTGCGTCCCCGCCGATTTTCTTGGCATCCACAATGGTCAAGTTGGGTTCTCGAACAGGTCTATTCTTTCTGACCTTCACTCTGAACAAAAAGTTTGAACAGGAACTTTTGCACCGCTTCTCAAGAGCCTTGCAACCCGGAGTCGCGCTTGGACTGGTCCTGCGCCTCTTCCAAAACTTTGATCACTGCGGTATTGCCGCTTTCCCGCGCCCAGCCCAGGGCGGTCTTGCCAGCCCCGTTTTTGACGTTTGGGTCCGCGCCAGCGGCCAAAAGGGCTTTGACCACTTCCGGGTTCTTGTTCTCCTCCGCCGCCGCCATCAGCACGGTCCTACTGAACCAGTCGGCGTTTGGGTCTGCGCCAGCAGCCAGCAGGGCTTTGACCACTTCGGAGTTCTCGTTCTTCTCCGCCGCCAGCATCAGCACGGGCCAGCCGTACCTGTTTTTGGCGTTTGGGTTTGCGCCAGCAGCCAGCAGGGCTTTGATCTCTTCCGGGCTTGCACTCGCTGCCAGCTCCAGGAGCCTTGCCGTGGCGGCATC
>CAMNHX010000337.1 GCA_946539945.1 uncultured Desulfobulbus sp.
ATATTGAGAAAATCATAGTCGCCCGGAAATATAATCCTATTTTCAGAAAAATATCTTGTAAATGTTTCTTGAGTAACAGCCCAAACTCTATTAGGATTTGCGGGGTATTCACTTCCATTTTTTGGATTTACTATTGTAAAGAAACTATTTGGTCTTTCTATCGCTGTTCTTTGTGTTGTCAAGTCATGGATACGCCATGGACTATCTGGAAAATCAGGAGTTTCATAGTATTTTCTAGTTTCCTTCTCTATTCCAGCATAAAACGATTGAGTTTTTGCATAGCAGATAATCCATTCATAATCTTGGGAAATACCAAATGGAACATCAGATTTTGCAGTCCTCTTTCTCCAAGGAATTTGTCCTGCATAATTTTCCTCTCCAAATATCTCATCACAGAGCAACTTCAAATTTGCCTGTTCGTTGTCGTCAATGGAAATGAAGATCACGCCGTCATCGCTCAACAACTCCTTTGCCAACGTGAGACGCGGCGTCATGAACATCAGCCACGCGGAATGGGACGCGGAACCACGTTTGGTCAGGTCAAGAATACGCCCGGCCTTCTCCTCGTCAATACCCAGCTTGATCTGCAACTGTTCCACAGTGAAATCAAAACGGTCATTATACACAAAACCGTCACTACCGGTATTGTATGGCGGATCAATATAAATGCACTTAATTTTTCCTGTATATGATTTCAACAGATGCTTGAGCGCGTCCAGATTGTCGCCGCTGATATAGATATTTTTGCTGTCTCGATTTTCCGGCTTGCTGTTGTGTTCCGTATCAGGAACAATGACAGTTTCCGTTTCGGTATTGGCAATCAGGTTGGCGTAACTCTTGCCCAGAAACTTGAGTTCATACCCTTCCCGCGCTATATCCACCCGGTCTTGCACCAGGCCAGCGAATTTTTCCAGATCAAACTTGCCCTCGCTGGTAAAGCACTGTGGAAAGTCCTGACGCAATGTTGCCAGAATGCGGTCGTTGGGCTGTACGTTTTCGTTTTGTTCCTGTATGTGTTTAATCATGGAATTGATTCCTTTTTTATATTTACCTTTATTTTGTAACAGAAATATTCATCTTGTGTTGTAGTGCTTTCGATTTGATTTTTTATTCGTTAAGCGGAGTATTCTGCCTTCCTCCCGGAAAATACGGGTTTCAGGCACGCCATTTTCAAAAAACAAAGTAAAAATGCTTTAAGGCATTTTTACTTTTCTTTTTTAGAGCAATTCCATTTTCACTTTTTAGACTTTTACCGTGCTATTGCATTGAAAAGTCATGCTGAACGGATCGAAATAACTTTCCCGCAAAGCGGTAAAAGGAGTAAAAAGACAAAGAGGAATTGCTCTAATCTCATGGTCTGATGCAATCAAATGCGCTTATCGCTTATGCACTTTCCTTGCCTTTGTCCTGCTCAAGAAGCGTTCATACTGGGCAGGCGTGATGAGCTGCCAGCTGATGAACAGCTTGCCCATCAGCATGAGCAGATTCAAAAAGATCACGGTGAATAACACAGACACAAGCGCAATACAGAGGAAGAAAGTTGCTACCCCCCAAAACGGGCTTTTCTGAAACGCAGTCATAAGCGCCATAAAAAGACACCACAACAAGGGGAGCGAGAGATAGGCCAGAGACCAGCCCACCAGACTTGCAAGCAGAGCAGCGACTATAATATAGAGCAGGCGCGGACCTATCAGCTTCATCGTTTCTGGTTTCTGGTATCCTCTGAATTTTATCTTCCATCCTGTTGACTGTCCTGCTCCAGACCGGTGTTTTTCCTGCCGCAGAAGAAACGCTCATACTGGGCAGGCGTGATGCGCTGCCAGCGGATAAACAGCTTGCCAGCCAGCTTGAGCAGACCTTGGAAGGTCAGGGCAAAGACCGCAGACGCAAACACAAGAGAGAGGAAACCGCCCCCCAACAGCACCAAGTTTTCTACCTCGCTCAAGACCCCATCAGCACCACGCGGCAGGAGAAATCCAAAAAGACCTATCAACAAAACAAACGCAAGGCAGGCCATTGGCCCAGCCACCAAACTTGCAAACAGGCTGGCGACAGCATAGGGCAAACGCAGACCTTCCTGCACGCGGCACAGATCCGCCAGAACCCAGCAAAACAGCGCAACCAGGAACAGAAAGATTCCCATGGATTCAAGACGCAATGCGGCAGGAGTCATGCCGGTAGCGCAACGCACCATCTACCAAGGTCAACACGGCGCGTCCCGGCATTTTCCGGCCCAGAAAGGGCGTGTTGCGACTTTTGGAACAGAGATCTGCTTCGGAAAAGACAAAGGGCAAATGCGGGTTGATGAGTGTCACATCCGCTGTTGCGCCGGGAGCAAGCGTACCGCCAGGCAGGCGCAGAATCCTTGCAGGCGCAAGCGACATCAATTCCACCATCCGCAGGGGTGCAATCAGGCCCTCCTGGACCAGGGCAAGCGTCAGGGGCAAGGAGCTTTCCAGCCCGATGATGCCGTTTGCCGCCTTTTCAAACTCGCAGTCCTTTTCCAGACAGGAATGCGGCGCATGGTCAGTGACAATGGCATCCAGCGTGCCGTCCTTGAGCGCCTGACGCACAGCCTCACGGTCTGCCGCGCTGCGCAGGGGAGGATTCATCTTGGCGTGCGTGTCATACTTTCCCACTGCCTCGTCGGTCAGGGTGAAGTAGTGGGGCGCGGTTTCTGCTGTGACGCGCACGCCCCGGGCCTTGGCCGCCCGGATGATGTGGAGCGACTGCGCTGTGCTGACGTGCGCGATGTGGACGGCAAGTCCTGTGCATTCAGCCAAAGCCACGTCCCGGAAAACCATCACCGACTCGGCGGCAGAGGGAATGCCCACAAGCCCCAGACGGGTCGCGTGCGGGCCTTCGTGCATGGAACCCTTACCCAAGGCCAGATCTTCGCAGTGGGAAATAACGGGCAGATCAAAGTCGCTGGCATACTCCAGGGCACGGCGCATAAGCTGGCTGCTT
>CAMNHX010000338.1 GCA_946539945.1 uncultured Desulfobulbus sp.
GTCTCGCGGATAAGCCGTTCCGCATGCCGGGCCGTGCCCACCGGAACCGTACTCTTGTCAACCACGACCGTATAGTTCCGCAGAAAGGGGGCCAGTTCTGTGGCAGCGCTGTAGATGTAGGACAGATCAGCGTGACCATCGCCCCGCCGGGAAGTCGGGGTTCCCACCGCAATAAAAACCGCATCTGCCTCTGGAATGGCTTCCGACATTTCCGTGGTAAAGTGCAGACGACCTTCCTGGGCGTTCTTGTGGACCAGCACATCAAGCCCTGGCTCATAAATGGGAATGATGCCCTTTTTCAGGGCCTCGATTTTTTCCGCGACCTTGTCAATGCAGGTGACTGTGTGGCCAAATTCGGCAAAACAGGTTCCTGTCACCAGCCCGACATAGCCGGTCCCGATCATGGCAATACGCATTACTTTTCTCCTTCTTTGATCTTGCCGGGACGACTGCCGAAAAGGGCAGTGCCCACTCTGATAATGGTTGCGCCTTCCTCAATGGCTGCGGGATAGTCTCCAGACATACCCATGGAAAGCTCAAGGTTCTGGTTGTCAAAAAACAGTTCCTTTCTGGCGCAGGTCTCGCCAATTTCCCGAACCTGCCGGAAATAGGGACGACTGCCTTCAGGATCGTCAAAATGCGGCGGCAGGGCCATCAGGCCCAGACAGCGCAGATGGGCGCAGTTGCGGACCGCTGCAAGCAGGGCTTCGGTTTCGTCCGGCATCACGCCTGCCTTTTGCGGTTCCTCGCCGATGTTGACCTGCACAAGGATCTTGAGTTGGCGATTCAAGGCCGCAGCCTGCTCGTCCAGCCTGTACGCGACCTTGAGCCGGTCCACGGTTTCCACTGTGTCAAAGAGGGTAGCAATCTCCCGGCACTTGTTGCTTTGCAGATGCCCAATGTAGTGCCAGCTTGCGCCGCGCAGTTGGGGAATCTTCTCTGCAGCCTCTTGCAGGTAGTTTTCGCCGAACAAAACCTGACCGCAGTCTATGGCCTCCTGAATCGGGCCAACTGGCACGGTCTTACTGACTGCCACCAGTTTGACTGTTTCCGGCGCACGCCCGGCCTTCCGGGCTGCTGCCGCGATGTTTTCAAGAACCTGGTTCAGATTGGTGCAAATTGCCGTCATAACAGCCCGTTAAGTCAGAAGTGAAGGGGAGCGCCGTTTGTCGGCACGAAACACGAGTTGTTCAAGAACCGGAGACCGAAAGTTCCGGCAGGTGAAACAGCCTGCAGGCATTGGCTGTGGTCTGGCGGGCAACCTCTTCCAGCGGCAGTCCCTTGACTTCAGCAAGAATCCGGGCTGTGTACACCACCCGGGCCGGTTCGTTGCGCTTGCCTCGGAAGGGTACAGGCGTCAGATAGGGGCTGTCTGTTTCCACCATGAGATGGACCAGATCAAGGGCACGGGCCACCTCGCGGAGCGCTTCCGCATTCTTGAAGGTCAAAACCCCGGAAAAGGAAATCATGAAGCCCTGATCAATCATGTCCCGGGCAAAGGCCAGATCACCGGAAAAGCAGTGCAAAACCCCGCCCTGCGGCAGATGGCCAGCCGCCTTGATGCAGCGAGCGGTCTCCTCGTGGGCCTCCCGGTCGTGAATCACCACCGGCAGGTTCAGTTCCCTTGCCAAAGCCAGTTGCCGGGAAAAAGCCTTCAACTGCGCCTCTCGCGGGGCCAGCATGAGTCCATAATCAAGCCCGATTTCACCGTAAGCCACTACCTTGGGCAACTGCGCCAGTTCGGCAATGCGGTTCAAAGTGGCCTTGTCAAGCCCTTCTGCCTCGTGCGGATGCACGCCAACTGCGGCAAAGACGCCTTCGTGTTCGGCAGCCAGCCTGCAGGCAGCGCAGGAGGACTCGTACTCCACGCCAATGTTCACCACCCGGGTGACGCCCTCTGCCGCTGCTGCGGCCAGAAGCTGTGGTACTTCGTCCTGAAAGTCAGCCCTGTTCAGATGGCAGTGGCTGTCAATCAGACAGGGCAGGGAACTGTTTGACTGTGCGGAAGAGGAAAGGGACATGACAGAACAGGAGTGTTGCCAGATGGCAACTTGACAGCAAAGGGGGATTTTTTTACAAGGGTTCCGAAAAGTGCGCCGGGAAACAGGAAACTTTCTGCATTCTGCCCAGGCGCAAGGTGTCCACTGTACAGTTTTCCCGATTTGTCCTCAAGCCTTTATTGCCGTTTTCACGGGCATTCCCACACAAGGAGAATTTCATGCACCTCAAACCTTTACTGCTGATCCTGTGCTGTCTTGTCGCCTTGACCAGCGCTGGCTGTGCCTCCCAAACCGGTCAGGAAACAGGAGAAGCCCGGCAGGGCGTCGGCCAAGTCCAGAACAACAGCTTTGCCGACAACATCAGCGACATTCCGATTCCGCCTGGAATGACCAAGCAGCCCGACCAATCCATGACCCTCAACACCGAATCCTTTCGCGGCGGCGTTCTGGTCTATACCGGCAAGGCTACCATGGCCTCGCTCCGCGACTACATGGTCGCTGCCATGCAGGACTATCAGTGGCGGCTGGTGGGCGAAACCGCTGCCAAGGAGACCCTTCTGGCCTTTGCCAAGCCCAACCGCACCTGCATGATTACCATCACAGAGTCCTGGATGAACAAGTCCACGCTCAAGCTCTACATTGCCATGGACAAGGGCGGCGCAGCTGAACCCTACAGCGGCTCAGGCACACCATGAGCGGCTTGCAGGGAAAACGCATTCTCTTTGGCGTCACCGGATCCATTGCCGCCTACAAGGCTGCCGAATGGGTTCGGGCGCTCGTGAAGGAAGAGGCCCAAGTTCAGGTGCTCCTCACCGAAGCGGCAGAGCGCTTTATCGGCAGCCTGACCTTTGCCGCGCTCTCCGGCGCTCCTGTGCAGCGCGAACTCTTCTCCAACACGGCAGATGCCAGCATGGCGCACATCACGCTTTCCCGTGAGGCGGATGTCTTCCTGATTGCGCCA
>CAMNHX010000339.1 GCA_946539945.1 uncultured Desulfobulbus sp.
GAAAACTGGCCGGGCTGTGCCTGTCCCGGAGCGGAGCTGCTGGAACGCGCCCGGCGCTTCGGTCAGATGCAGCCGCTTCTGGTCTGCGGGGATGCTGGCAAAGAAGAGCGCCTGCCTGTTCTGGCCGGGGTTCTGGAGTTTCTCGCACTTCAGGCAACAACCTGCCCGGAACTGGCCTGCCGGATACTGCCGGAGGACAGCTCCCCGGTAGAGCGCTTTGCCCTGCAAATCCTGCACGACCAGCAGGCCTGGGAGGCAAGCCCGATCTTGCAGGGCTGGCTGCTGACTGCCATGCAGAAAGCGCTTCCAGAGGCGGAGTGGCGAGACCTCTTGCCGCTTCTGCAACTGTCCGCAGGCAAGACCGGTGAACTGACAGCACTTGTGCAGCTTGCCCCGGACCTGCAAGCAGCGGTTCATACCCAGCTTGTGCCGCTCAAGAATCTGCCCCTGTTCCGTCGTCTGCCCACTTCAGGGCAGGTTCAGGCTCTAGCCTTGATTCAGCGCTTCCGCTTTGGCGGGTCCAAGCAGCAAAGGCTTTTGCAAGGGTTGGTGGAACTGGTCTTGCGGGAAGGACTTGGCGTGGACGAGGTAGAGGCCCAGTGGCGGCGGAGCAAGCCACCGGGTGACAATCTGCCGCAGGAGGGCCAGCACCTGCTGCACTGGCTGGAAGCCCGCATTAACCCGGAACTGGCGCAGGCTGAAGAGCGCTTTCAAAAACAGGTTCGGGCCTTGCACGCTCCGCTAGGCTTCAGTTTCAGTCACACCCGGAGTTTTGAGGATGAGGGTGTGACAGTTCAGCTTGCCTGCCGGAACTGGGAGGAGGTGGAAGCTGTCTGGCCCGGACTGGTGCAGCTTGTTGAGCGAAAAGTCGCATAGAAAGAGGTTCTGCAAGGCATCTGTTCCGTTCTGGCACTTGGACAGCCTCTCCGTCTGAAGGCGGGAAAGTCCATCTGCGTCTCACAAACACCCATATCAGCCAAATGGAGAGGCGCTTTCTCCCCGGCAGAAAGATCGGGAGTTCCGCGCCGAAAACCGGATGAAGAAAACCAAACTTGGGATGCTCGCCACCATCCTGGCAGTTTGTGGCGTACTCGTTTTTGCCGCGTGTTCATCAAAGCACGACAGCCCTGCCACAGCACAGGGCACTCTTGAGAAAATTGTCCAGCGAGGGCATCTGGCAGTGGGCACAACAGGAGACTATCGCCCCTTGAGCTACCGTGAACCAGAGACAGGCAAGTACTGGGGTTTTGGCATTGAACTGGCTGAACGGATTGCCGCCCGGCTGGGCGTTGCGGTGGAGTTTGTGCCGACTTCCTGGCCCACGCTGACCGCTGACGTACTCAAGGAGCCGCAGCACATGGACTTGGCCATTGGTGGCATCACCATCACTGACACGCGGCGCGAGGTGATGGATATGTCAGACGGGTATCTGGTCAACGGCAAGACCATTCTCTGTCGAGCCGGGGATCTTGCCCGTTTCCGTTCGCTGGCAGATATCGATCGCCCCGAGGTCCGGGTGATGGTGAACCCGGGGGGATTGAATGAGAAATTCGCCCGTGAGCGCCTGCCTCACGCCACACTGCTCGTCTATAACCGCAACGAGGAAATTCCCGCGCAGGTGGCCCAAGGCGCTGCTGATGTGATGATTACAGAGATCACGGAAGCTCCCTACTACGTGCAAAACGACGCACGACTGGCTGCTCCCTTGCTTTCCGAACCCTTCACCCACGGTGAAATCGGCGTGCTGATGCGTCGCGGTCAGGATGACCTGCTCGACCTCGTGAACAGTGTCATCCGTGAAATGAAAGCTGATGGCTCACTCCGCAGACTCCATAAAAAATATGGACTGGTTTATGGCTATGAGTAACACTGGAACACTGAAAAGCTGTGTTCACAACTTTAGAGCTGTTTCACTTTGACTTTTGAAAGTATGGGATGCCTTCACCCTCCCGACTTTCCCCCATCAGGCGTCGTCTTTTCAGGGAGTGTGCTTGGGGAATGTACCTGGTCTCCGGTATTCTTCGGGTTTTCCTTTGTTGCCATCGTCGTTTGCGGTTGAAGAAGAGAAAGAAAATCAGGGAAGACTCAAACGCTGTTTTTTCCAGAGTACAGACCGGAACCGCACAGAACAAGCGTTCAAACAGGACACCCAGACCATGCTCCCACAGTTTCCAGTCATCAGAAGCCTGATGCTTGTTCTCACC
Source organism: uncultured Desulfobulbus sp. (assembly GCA_946539945.1). GTDB lineage: Bacteria > Desulfobacterota > Desulfobulbia > Desulfobulbales > Desulfobulbaceae > Desulfobulbus. The sequence goes on from CAMNHX010000339.1 coordinate 2,205, forward strand.
ACCCGCTGTCCTCTCGCCTGTCCTTACTGTTCCCAAGGCGGGGTCATTCCGAAAAGGGATATGCCGCCCGAGGTGCTGGCAACAACCCTGGAACTCGCGGCCCGAACAGCGGACAAGGCCACGCCGCTCACCATCCAGCTCACCGGCGGTGAACCCGCACTGGTTCCCGCCTTGGTGGAAGCAGCGCTTCTGGGTGCGCAAAACATCGCCCGCCCGCTCTCTTTTGCCCTGCAGAGTAGTGGCGTGGGGCTGGATCGCACCATGCTCGCCCTGTGCAAGGCGCATCAGGTGCAGGTGGGAATCAGTCTGGACGGTCCGCCTGCAGTGCAGGAGTCCATACGCGGACAGGCTGCCGCGACTCTGCACGGCCTGGCGCTTTTGGAAGCAGAGCAAGTCCCCTTTCGCGTGACCACGGTCTTGAGCGCGGCCAATGTGACAAGTCTTGACCGGTTGGTTTTCTTTCTGGCGCAGTTTGGGATGGCACGAGGTCTTGGGCTGGATATTCTGGTGCGGCGTGGTCGGGCGGCACAGAGCGCGGGCCAGGTGGAAGACGCCCGACTCGTTCCACCGAATGGGGATGCTCTGGCGCAGGGACTTGCCGCCATGCTGAACGCGCTGGAGATGGTGAACCGCAGACGCCGCATCCCTCTGCGTTTCAGGGAACTGGATTTGGCGCGGCGCTGTCTGGACCGTCCGCTTCAGCCGGAGGATTCGGCCCGGTCCTTCTGTCTGGCCGCCACTGGCG
>CAMNHX010000340.1 GCA_946539945.1 uncultured Desulfobulbus sp.
TGCCACGTCACAGCTGACGATGCGCAGGGCTGGTTTCACTCCTGTGGGTACACAGCCAAGCATGAGAAATGTGCCACAATCTAAAAAATGAAAATTAAAACGCTCTAAATTCTCTGTAATTTATAACATAACTCGTGTAAACACTCTATTGAGATACAGTATTACATTACTCTGGTTTTTTTACTGTAAAATCTGTAGTACTTTCTACACTACAAGAGGCAAACGCAACCACACATTGGTTCCACTCCCCTCGCAACTCTGAATCTCAATGCTCCCTTTGTGTTCTGTAACAATCTTGCGGGAAATGGCCAGTCCAATCCCAGAACCTCCTTCACGGGTCGTCATATAGGGATCGAAAACCCGGGGTAGCAGTTCGGCAGGAATACCCTGACCTGTGTCCTCCACCCGGATTTCCATGATGCGCCCCTCCTGCGCCAGTCCGGCGCTCACCGTCAGTGTACCGCCAGTACCCATGGCCTGCTGTGCGTTGAGCAGCAGATTCATCAACACCTGCCGCAAGCGGTCAGCATCACCCGGAACTGGCGGCAAAGCCGCGTCGCAACGCAGACTCACCGTAATCCGGTGCTCCTGTAGTTCCGCCTGCATCAGAGCCAAGCTTTGCCGGATCAACTCCACCATGTCCACTGGCCCAAGATGCAGAGGCGCGGGGCGGGTCAGATCCAGCATTTCCGTGATGGTCCGGTTCAGGCGCTCGGTCTCCTGGACCAAAAGCCCGGCGCATTCCTCTTCCCGACTCCCGACTGGAAACTTGTTTTTCAGCAGATAAGCCAATCCCTTGATGGAACTCAAGGGATTGCGAACCTCGTGAGCCACCCCGCCCGCCATGCGACCAATGGCGGCCAAGCGCTCGTTCTCGCGCATCTGTACTTCCAGATCGTTGAGTTCCGTGATATCGGACAGCAACAGAACCCGCCCGCGATAGCTCTGCACAGCGTCAGTAATCTTCAGGGGCTGGCAGAGCAGAACCCGCCGCTTTCCGGCCAGTTCCAAGGTCAGGCGGCGCACCCCGCCTACCGCATCCATGGCGCTGGACTCTTCAAAAAAACTGGCCAAGTCCGGCGGCAAGACCTCGCTGGGCAGACGCCCCAGAGCCTTTCTGGACTCTCTGCCGGTTAAAGCGCTCATGGCCGCATTCCAAGTCTCTATGCGCCCTTCCGGCGTGGTGGCGATCACGCCCTGCGGCAGTTGGGCGATCAGAAGCACGGTATAGGCCTGCACTTTCTCCACAGTCTTCTGGGAGACACGGTAGCCCTGCACCGCTGCCAAGGACAGCCAGCCCCCCAGTCCGGCCAGCAGCATGGCCAAAGACAGCAGCCCTATCTGGCCTCGCAACCGAGACAGGGCCTGTTCGTAATCATGAGCGTCCAGCCCCACGGAGAGCAGCAGGGTCTGCCTCTCCGGGAGCGCAAAGGGAAAGCCTGCCCGCCTACCCGGAGTCCAGCCGTAAGGCGGTCTCGGAGTCTGGTTTAGAAAAGGAGGAGGCAAGGGAGGCAGACCTGGCCCCCGTTCATGCCGAAAAAAGACGGCTCTTGTGGAGGCCTGCAGCACCTGTCCCATCCCCGCTTCCCCGGCAAGCTGAAAACGGATGTCACGCCCTCTGCCTGCTGAAGCAAGATCAGTGTGACTGCCTTTTTTGGCAGGATCCGTGTGGGCGAGTATCTTGCCCGTAGAGTCAGCCACGCACAGGAAGCGCACCTCGTGATCATCTTGAACACGCTCAAGCGCCTGTTGCAGCTGAACTGGCCAGTCACTGCCCAGCTGCCCCTGCTGGCGCAGTTCGTTGCGCATGGCAACGCGGATGCTGGAGTACAGTACCCTCACCAGTGTCGCCGCCCTCTGCTCCAGAACCTCGCGCATCAGGGCCTTTTCCAGCCGGTAGTTATGCAGGGCAAAGGTGGCGATAATCGCCGCCAGGAGTGCGGCAGCAGCAGCCAGGACCCAGGGCGAACTGACGATGTAGGTGGCGTACAGCTTCTTTTTGATCAGTATCTTCATGCTTTCGGTCATGCACAAAACACTCCTGCCGCAGAGGCATGGCGAAGAAGAACAGGGCAGACTGATCTGCAGCTTCCGGTTGCCGCAAAGAGGGATACCGCAGGGACGCAGGTCTGGATAGTTTTCACCCAGAACACGGCAAGGGCGGGTAAGAACCATCCAGCCGATGCCCTATCCAATCAAAGGGGCGATCAGACTGGTTTTCGCTGTGATTACGGTAAGTTGCCTGAAAACTTGCCGTCTGGCACGCTTTTCGCTGAAATACGGCAAACGACGCTTCCGGTTTTGGGAAGCGCCTCATTCAACCCCAAACACGAGGGAAGCATCATGCAAGAACGCACTAGGAAGCAAGTGATTTTGAGCGCAATTCTGGCAGCCGCTTTGACTGTGGGACTGGCTGTTTCCGGTTTTGCCGCTGCTGACACCCCCACACCCACCGCACCGCCTGCGCCTACGGAACAGATGGGCAGCCCGGTCTCTGGCAACAAGCAGGTCAAAGGACACAAGGACCAAGCCATGCGGGAGAAGCTGGACAAGTTTCTGGAAGAAACCAGGCCCTTGCGCAGGCAGTTGGTCAGCAAGCGGGATGCCCACATCGCCCTGATGCACGCAGCCCAGCCAAACATTGCGCAAATTCAGCAGATTTCCGGGGAACTGTTTGACCTGCGGGAAGACCTGAAGAACAAGGCCAAGGCTGCAGGTCTGCCGTTCAAAGCTGTCATGGCCAGTCTGGACGGCTCTGGTTGTGGCCACCATCGCCATCACGGACACGGCATGGGACATGGTCGGGGACCCGGGCACAGTGGACCTCACGGCGAACGCAAGTAATTTCCCCTCACAATCCGGCCTCGGCCAGGCCGTTTACATACAGCACGCGTAGCGCAAACCGGCAACCTCTGGCTGCCGGTTTTTTTGTGTCCAGGAACC
>CAMNHX010000341.1 GCA_946539945.1 uncultured Desulfobulbus sp.
CCCTTGAACTGACTTGCCGCTTTTCCTCGCCCGCCCGCTTACCCACCTTCAAAGGTTCAACCCTGCGTGGCGCTTTTGGTCATGCCCTGAAAGGCGTGGCCTGCACGCTCCGGCGGCAGGACTGCGCCTCCTGCCTGCTGGCGAAAAGCTGCGCCTATAGCCTCACCTTTGCCACGGAAAAGCTGAAAAACTCCCGGCTGTCCGCTCGTCCCCATCCCTACATTCTCAACCCGCCAGCAAGCAGCCAGCAGAACTGGCAAAGCGGCGAGCTGTTCCGCTTTGGTCTCACCCTTTTGGGACCTGCCGCACGATTCTTGCCGCATATCGTGTATGCCGTGGAAGAGATGGGGCGAACCGGACTGGGCCGCGAGGCACGGGAGAGCGCGGGACGCTTTGTCCTGGCAGAGCTTCGCCAGTGCGGCGCGGAAAGCCCGCTCTACACAGAGACAGACAGTATCCTGCAGCCACCGCCAGAACTGCCGCGCCTGCGTCTGGACGTGCCTCCTGCCGGGCCGCTTGCCGAGCTGGATCTTGAGTTGCAAACCCCTCTTCGCCTGAAGGATCAGAACAGCCTGCAAAATACTCTGAACTTCACCGAGCTGATCCGGGCTGCGTTGCGCCGGGTCTCGGCCTTGGAAGAACACTACGGCGAAGGCAAACCAGACCTGGACTATCGCGGGCTGCTGGCTCAGGCAGGTAGGGTGGAAACCGTGCAGGCGGAAATCCGCTGGCAGGACTACCGCCGCTACTCCAACCGGCAAAGGCGGGAAATGCTCTTGGGCGGCATGGTGGGCAGCCTGCGCTTTCACGGTGAACTGACGCCCTTTCTGCCGCTTCTGCGCTACGCCGAGGCGGTCAATCTGGGCAAGCAGACTGTCTTTGGTCTGGGCCGCATTCGCCTGAAGGAGGTGGACTGAATGCAGCGCATCCTTCTGGCTGTTTCCGGCATGAATCCCCAGATCACCACCGAGACCCTGTACTGCCTGCACAGCGAGGGCTGCGACGTGAGCGCCATCCACATCACCACCACCCGCCAGGGAAAAGCCCTCTTGCAGTCCGGGCTGCTGGACAGCGGCAAGGGATAGTTGATGACATTGCGTGCCTTGAGGCGGCGTCGGGACGAATTGCTTGCCATGCGCACCCAAAAGAGCAACCGGGCCGGACTTGACACGGAATCGGTCGAGGAGTCCATTGAGTCGATGTTGGCTTCGATTGAGAAGGAGATCGCGGAGATTGATCGGAAGCGCAAAGGCCATATCGCCCTCATCCGGGTTTGAAAGAGCAGTTCGCCCTGTTGCAGAGCCTTCCGGGTATCGGGGCGGTTTGCGCGGAAGCGATTCTTTCGGAGACGGGCAATTTTTCCCGTTTTGCCCATGCGAAAGCCTGAAGTGAGAAGCACGGTAAAAGTCACTCCGCTTTGCTCCGTTCAGCGTGACATAATTCCCACGCCCATGAGACCGCAGTGGCTTGCGGGACATCTTTTCTTCACCTCCTGCCAGCCTTCGCGAAAGCCTTGACACTCCAGCCCTTCCCGGCTAAAAAATAGCCCTGTGCGAGTTGCCAAAGCAAAGTGGCATTTTGGGTTTTAGCACTGCTGTTTTGTATGTTCTCTGACTTTTTTGTTTGAACAATAGATGGAGTATCATTATTGTTCTATTGCAGAACATAGAAAACAGCAGGGATTTTAGCTGTTATTGATGTTATAATGCAGTTAATGTTTTAAGGTAATCCTGTATGAAAATACAATGAAAACGGAAAGTTATCCCTCACATATTGCAATACTGTAACTCTATTCAGCAATATACCATTCAATACTGTAGTTCTATTCAGTATTATAGTACAGGTGTAACCAAGTATTGCAGTTATACTGTAGGCACACCTGCTCCATTCCCGGATATGAAATAACGCGACAGAACCTCTGTGTTCTGTCGCGTTAGAGCAATTCCGTTTTCACTTTATGTCATGCTGAACGAAGCGAAGCATCTCCTGCCGCCTTCCCGGTATTCTCCATGAGATTCTTCAGCGCTTCGCGCTTCAGAATGACTTTCCAGCGAAGCGGTGAAAGTAGTAAAAAGACAAAGCGGAAACGCTCTATTTGTTTGTTTGCAACCCTGCTCCAAAAAGGGCACTTGTCAACCAAGAGGCAAGACCGGGTTTCCTGGCTTCAGCCTTACTCCCCAAAACAGCCGCAGCGCAAGCGCGGTGCATTCGCGGAAACGCGGAAGGAGACATTCTCATGGCTATTGAGAAACGACTCGACAACCTGAACAACGCATGGACAGCCCCTGACACCAATGACTGGAGCGTTTACGGCTACGGCGGTAACGACACCCTTACCGGCAACATCGGAGACGATTGGCTCGACGGTGGCGACGGAAACGATCTGCTCTCCGGTGGAGCGGGCAACGATGACCTCTCCGGTGGCAATGGCAACGACACGCTTTACGGTGGTACGGGTAACGACGAACTCTCTGGCGGCGAGGGTAACGACCTGCTCTACGGCGAAGCAGGCAACGATGAACTCTACGGCGGAGGCGGCAACGATACCTTGGTAGGCGGTGCGGGCGTCGACACGCTCAAAGGTGGGGATGGCTACGACACCTACGAATTCTCCGCCGGAGACGGCGTGGATGTAGTAGAGGACAGGGCTGGCAGCAATACCTTGGTCTTCAAGGGCATCAACCAGGCAGGCGTGTACATACAAAAGGGCGTGTGGGACTACTCTGTTGCTTCTCTGGTGCTTTGGTACAACGGCGGCAAGGACAGGGTCTTTGTGACAGAGTATTTTCAAAATTACACAAAGCTCAACGCCATCCGCTTTGCCGACCAGACTCTGACTGGTGACGCCCTGCAAACCTGGTTGGCCAGCGCCTCCACAAAGCCGCCTGGAGTTCTTTTGCGGGGCGATGCAGGGCCAAACAGGCTTACTGGCGGA
>CAMNHX010000342.1 GCA_946539945.1 uncultured Desulfobulbus sp.
CTTGGAGATTTTTTGAATGTTATCAGAATGTTATACTTGTGTAAACACCCCCTAGTTTTATTGTTCTAAAGTCAAAACGGAAACGCTCTAAAAAATGCGTCCCGGCACTTGACAGGGGGCACTTCATAACAGCGTTTCCGTTTTCATGTTGTCTTTGCCCCTTCCCTGTCATGTTGAGACCGAAGCATCTCCTGAAGCGTACCGGGAAGGCATCAGGCGATTGCCTTGTACCCCGCTGATGCGCTGGAAAGACCACACTCCAAACGCTTCCCCTTGATTCCTTCTTACCCGCGTTCACAGCAGACTGGGTGAAAAGCACCCGCTTGCCCGAAGTGGCGCAAGACGGCAAAAAACCGGGTTCCTTCTGGACGCAAATACGGTACAGTACGGAGACACTGTTCCGGCGCGGACCAGAGCAACACGGAAACTCATCCAGACAACTATGAGTGCGGCACAGACAACAAAAAAGAGCGCATTGGCACAGGTGCGACTGCTGCTGGTGGACGACGAAGGCGATTTCCTCCGCGCCCTGGGAAGGCAACTGAACCACCGGGGCCTGAATTTCGCGGCGGCAGTCTGCTGCTCCGAAGCTTTACGCCAGCTCGAAATGAAGGAGGCGGACGTAGTACTCATGGATATGCAGATGCCGGAAACCGATGGCATTGCCTGTCTGCGGCAGATCAAGCGGCGCTGGCCACTGGCCGAAGTGGTGCTGCTCACCGGCCACGCCTCGGTGCAAAGCGGCATTGCCGGCATGGAAAGCGGCGCCTTTGACTACTGCATCAAACCCATTGACGTGCCCGATCTGCTGGACAAGCTGGAACTGGCCGCCCAAAAGGCCTTGATCAATCGGGAAAGCAGAGGCTGATGCGCTGACCTGCAGCCTGTGTTGCAAAACTGTGAATCAGGCATATACTTTGCTCAAGAAAACAGGAAAGCAGGATGCAAGACCAGCGCGGCATTCCCGCCCGCAACACATGAAACATTCTTGGAGGCGTACAATGACAGCACGACACACCAGTTTTGCCGTAATGGTAGTCTTCGTTCTGGCCTTGAGCTGCATCCAGACAGGTCAAGCCCAGGCGCGAACGCACTTTGTCTTTGGTCTGGGAACAAACTTTCTGGTCAGTCCAGGCTGCTCCTATGGCGGCTTGAGCGGCTCGCATTACTCCTTTGGCGCACCCATCATAGCCTACACCTATTACCCGTATCTGACCCCCTATGTCGCTGGCCCTGTATATGTGTACAACCGGTACAACCAGGACTGGCGATATCCTCCCCGACATTACCGCCACGACCGCCCGTACCGGAACCACTACTACAACCGCCGCACCCACCGTGGCGACCAGCGCTACTACAATCCTCCACCTCCGCCGCCACCTCGTCGCTATCCACCGCCCCGTCAGTATTACAACGAGAGGGGCTGGCCACCGCCATACCATCATCAGTATCGGAATCATCGCTACTACTGGAATGACCGTTATCACCAGAATTATCGCTACTCGCGCTGAAAGCTGAAGTCTTTTTCGTCCGTGGAGTTCTTCGCCCTCCTTTCCGTTTTCAGGAAGGAGGGCGTATGTGTTCGTCGGCACAGGTTGGCGCAGAGACATTGTTTTCACAGGAGAGTTTTCTTCCTGTTGTTTTGTCGCAGCAAGAAAAAGGGCGGACGAAAAGCGCTGCTTGTGGTAAGGTTTCCGGGTCAACATCGGGGCAGCCAAGTCCGCAGGCGGTCTGGGCAGTCCTGTGAACATATCCCAGACATCATCAGGGAGGATTCCAGTATGAAACTCGGCGTGAACGGTCTCGGACGTATTGGCAAACTGTCGCTGTGGAACCATGTCACCAAAAAATATTTTGACGAGCTGGTCATCAATCTGGGCCGGGACGTGGGCAGTGGTCTCACGGATCTGGCTGCCTCCATTGAAAAGGATTCCACCTATGGTCGCTTGAGTACCTATATCAACGGCTTCAAGGGTGGGCGTGTCATTGAGGAGCTGGACGAGACCAAAGGCACGATGCGTATCAACGGCATTCCGGTCACCTTCCTGCGCAAGGCCCGGAATCCGAAAGACATTGACTGGAAGAGTCAGCAGGTGCGGCTGGTGGTGGACAGCACTGGCCAATTCAAAGACCCAACCGCAGACCCCGGTGAAGGCAGAGGCTCCTGTCGCGGCCATCTTCTGGCTGGCGCGGAAAAGGTGATCGTGTCTGCGCCCTTCAAGATCAAGGCCAAGGGCGTGGATATGCCGGAAGATGCGATTACCACGGTCATGGGCATCAACGACGACGACTTTGATCCAGCCCGTCATACCATTATTTCCGCTGCTTCCTGCACCACAACCTGTCTGTCCTACATGATCAAGCCGCTTCTGAACCATTTCGGTGCAGAGCGACTTCTGTCTGCCTCTATGGTCACGGTCCACGCTGCCACCGGCACGCAGGAGGTTCTGGATCGCCTTCCAGGAACCGGCGCTACAGACCTGCGCAAGAACCGGTCCATCCTGAACAACATCATCCTCACCAGCACTGGCGCAGCCAAGGCCCTGTCCTTGGTCATCCCGGAGATGAAGTCCATCGGCTTTATCGCGGAATCCGTGCGTGTTCCCACCACCGCCGGGTCCCTGATCGTTTTGGTTCTGAACCTTCAGGATGAACTGGACAACCCCATCAAGCGGGGTCTTATCAACGAAATTTACGAGGAATACTCCAAAACCAGCCCCTACCTCATCTATTCAGCAGAACAGAACGTGTCCTCTGACATCATGGGGATGCCCAAGGCAGCGGTGGTCATTGAATCCACAGAGATCCACACCCGCACTGCCGCTATCCGGGTCAACCTGAACCAGCTGAAAAACGTGAAGCTCGAAGGGGCCAGTTCTTCCATTCTGGAAGTGCCTCTTACCCAAGCTGTCATCAACGGTTGGTATGACAACGA
>CAMNHX010000343.1 GCA_946539945.1 uncultured Desulfobulbus sp.
CATTGATGCCGTTGAATTGGTCAGTGTGGGCGCACAGGTTTCAGGACAGATCAAGAAACTGCACGTCAAGCTGGGGCAGAAGGTGAAAAAGGGCGACATGGTGGCAGAGATCGACTCGGTTTCCCAATACAACCAGTACAACTCGGACAAGGCCATTCTGGCCAGCCGTCAGGCTGAACTGAAGGCCAGACAGGCAGCCCTGCGCATCGCCCAGTCCCGTTTTGACCGCGAAAGCGCCCTGCGCAAGAAAAACGCCAACTCCAAGGAAGACTACGAGTCCGCAGAAAACAACCTGGCCCTGGCCAAGGCTGAAGTGGTGGCTGTGCAGTCGCAGATCCGCCAGTCTGAACTGGCCATTGGCACAGACGAACAGAACCTGGGCTATACCCGCATCACCGCACCCTTGGATGGCACTGTGGTTTCCGTGGTGGTTGACGAGGGCCAGACTGTCAACGCCAACCAGACCACCCCCACCATCGTGCAGATTGCGGATCTGGGCAGGATTGAAAACAAGATTGAAATCTCTGAAGGCGATATTGGCATTATCAAGGAAAATATGCCCCTGTCCTTTACCGTGCTCTCCCTGGTTGACCGGGTTTTTGAGACCCGAATTTCCTCCCTGGATCCGGGCATGACCACGCTTTCCGAGGGCAAGTACAGCAAAACTGCCGCATCATCTTCTTCCTCTTCCTCCTCATCATCCGAGGCAGTTTATTTTTACGGCAAGGCAGTGATGGACAACCCGGAAGGACTGTTGCGCATCGGCATGACCACGGAAAATACCATCACTGTGGCTGAAGTGCAGGACGCGGTGGTCGTGCCCCTGACCGCTGTCCACAGCAGGGGCAAAGGCCGAACCGTGCAGGTGTTGAACAGTGCAGGCCAGCCTGAAGACCGCGAGGTGACAACCGGTCTTTCCGACGGCGTGCGCGTGGAAATCACAAGCGGTCTCAAGGAAGGCGAGCAGGTGGTCATGGGTCAGCTCACCGCTGAAGAGATCAAGGGCGCGGCCGCAGGCAGAATGCGCGGTCCCGGTCCCATGGGCAGAGGTCCCAGAAGATAATGGCAGCCATCATAGAACTTGAGTCCATCAACAAGTATTTCGGCCAAGGCGAGAACCGCGTGCATATCCTGAAGGACATCAGCTTTGCCGTGGAAGACGGAGACTTTGTCGCCATCATCGGTCAGTCCGGGTCTGGCAAGTCCACCCTGATGAACATCATCGGCTGCCTGGATACCCAGACTTCAGGCGTCTGCCGCATTGCAGGCGCGGATACCGCTACCCTGACCCCAAACCAGCTTGCTGATCTGCGGGGACACTTCATTGGTTTCATCTTTCAGCGCTATAACCTTCTGGCCAGCCTTTCGGCAGAGGAAAACACGGCCCTGCCAGCGGTTTATGCGGGCATGGGCGGCAAGCTGCGGCAGGAACGTGCGCAAAAACTGTTGGAAGGGCTTGGTCTGGCTGAAAAGACCGCTAACCTGCCGACTGAACTCTCTGGCGGTCAGCAGCAGCGGGTCAGCATTGCCCGCGCCCTGATGAACGGGGGCCGCATCATTCTGGCGGACGAGCCGACTGGCGCTCTGGACTCCAAAAGCGGCGAGAACGTGATGGAAATCCTGAAAGACCTGAACAGCCAGGGACATACCATCATTGTTGTCCCCCACGATCATGGCGTGGCTGCCCATGCGGGCCGGGTGATTGAAATCCGGGACGGGCAGGTCATTGCTGATCAGCGCCGCCGCGAGTTTGTCCAGACAGCGGAGAAGTCTCCGACCGGGCAGGACAGACGCCGTTCTTTCTGGATCAACAAGCTGGACCAGTTCCGTGAAGCCTTCAGAATGTCGGTGCAGGCCATTTTGTCCCACAAGATGCGCTCGCTGCTGACCATGCTGGGCATCATCATCGGCATTGCCTCGGTGGTGTCTGTGGTGGCTCTGGGTAATGGCAGCCAGCAGAAGATCATTGCAGACATCAACTCCATGGGCAGCAATACCATTGAAATCATGCGCGGCACTGGGCACGGCGACAGGCGGGCAGGCCGCATCCGCACCCTGACCGTGGCTGATGCGGATATTCTGGGCAAGCAGTCCTACATTGCAGCAGTCACGCCCAACACCGTCAACTCTGGCGATCTGGTCTTCGGTAATACCACGGTGTCTGCCAACCTCAACGGTGTGGGCGAACAGTACCACGCGGTCAAGGCCCGTGAGATGGCACAGGGCCGCTTTTTCAGCCGGGAAGACGTGCAGGCCACAGCCTCCTATGTGGTGATTGACGACAACACCTATGCAGCGCTCTTCAAACCCGGAGAAAGGGCGCTGGGCCAGGTGATCCTCTTCCGCCAGAAGCCCCTGACCATTGTTGGTGTGCTGAAAAAGCAGGAGCGCAGCTTTGGTCCGGGCGCAACCAGCCTCAACCTCTACGCGCCTTACACCACGGTGATGCGGCGCTTCACAGGCGCAAGGTTCATCAACTCCATCACGGTCAAGGTGAGCGACAGCGTGATGCCGCTCATGGCAGAAAAGAAACTCACTGAACTGCTGATTGCCCGTCACAAGCAGCAGGACTTTTTCACCATCAACACAGACAGCATCCGCCAGACCGTGGAAAGCACCACCGGGACCATGAAACTGCTGATTTCCGGCATTGCAGTGATCTCTCTGGTGGTGGGCGGCATTGGGGTGATGAACATCATGCTGGTTTCAGTCACCGAGCGCACCCGGGAAATCGGGGTGCGCATGGCTGTGGGGGCGCGGCAGGGCAACATCATGGAACAGTTTCTGATTGAGGCCGTGCTGATCTGTCTGGTAGGCGGACTCATGGGCGTGGCCCTGTCCCGGCTGATTGGCTGGGGCTTTTCCCTGCTTTCGTCCAGCTTTCCCATGATCTATTCCACTGGGGTCATGGTGGTGGCTCTGGTCTGC
>CAMNHX010000344.1 GCA_946539945.1 uncultured Desulfobulbus sp.
TGCAACGGGAACTGGTGGAGGCGGAACAGTGCGGCGACAGCCAGCGCGCCTTGGACCTGCTGCGAGCCAGACAGCAGGAGGCCGGATCTGGCGACAGCGGGTGAAAAAAATTGTACTCACGCTTGCAATATGCGGCAAAGAGGGTACTTTTTCTCCGTTCGCACTGTATGAGCGGGTCCGCGTGTGGATGGGAGACCAGACGCGGGCATTCCTGAAAAAAGAGAGAGAAGAGAAGAATCGTGGAACTGGAAACGCAGTGTCCGGATGGACACAACCATTGTTGCGAAACTGCGCCCTGTTGGGACGGCAGAGAACGCCGTCGTATCCGCCACGACCGGAGACAGGGCGAGCGTCGCGGTCTGGGGGCCAGCGACGATCCCATGAACCTGTACCTGCGGGATATGGGCGATCTGCACCTCTTGAGCCAGGAAGAGGAGCTGGGACTGGCCCGTCTCATGGAAGAAGGCGAAAAGCGCATTCAGTGCGCCGTTCTCCGGCTGACCTTGGGCCTGGCTGCCCTGGAAGACCTGGCGGAAGACCTGAAACGCGGTTCAGTGCGCGTGGCGACTGTGTTGAAGGGTCTGCCTGATCAGGAGGGGGAGGAAACCGCCAAAGCACAAAAAAACCTGCTGCACCTGATTGCGCAGGCCAAAAAATTGAGTGAAAAACGCGACCGGCTCTTTGTTCGCCTGAACACGCTGGATCCCGACAGCAAAGCCGGACAGCGGACCATGAAAGGGATTCTGGACTGCGGTCGTCGCGTGACCGCGCTGTTTTCGCCCTACCGTTTCCGCTTCCGGGGGCTTTTGTCTGTGGCAGATGCGGTACGGGAAATCGGTCAGAAATTCGCCCGGGTCCGGGTTACTGCCCAGCAACGCGCCGTATTGAGCGCTGCCTGTCGTCCCGGTACAAGCCTGCCCGATGCGGACGCACTGGAGCGGCGCATCAGCAGGGAACTGGCCGGCAGTCTGGGGGTGAGCTGGTCTGCCCTGACCGAAATCCTGCAAGAGGTGGAAACCGGACGGGCCATGGCCAAACAGGCACGCGACACCCTGGTGGAAGCCAACCTGCGGCTGGTGGTTTCCCTGGCCCGCAAGCACCTGCAACGCGGCCTGCCCCTGACCGACCTGATTCAGGAAGGCAACATGGGCCTGCTCAAGGCCCTGGAGCGCTACGACTATTCCCGGGGCTTCCGTTTTTCCACCTATGCCACCTGGTGGATACGCCAGTCCATCCATCGCGCAGTGGCGGATCATGGCCGCATCATCCGCTTGCCGGTCCACATGCTGGAGATGATCAATCGGATGTTTCGCGCCTCGCGGGAATTCCAGCAGACCGAGCAGCGGGAGCCGACCGTGGCCGAACTGGCCCAGAAGATGAACCAGCCCTTGGACACTGTCGCCAGTACCCTGAAAATCGCCCAAGACGCCATTTCCCTGGATGCGCCAGTGGACGGGGAGGAAAGTGCCATTCTGGGCGACTTCATCGAAAGCCACGCCTATCCTGATCCGCAGGAACTGTCCATGGCAGAAAGCCTCAAGCGCTGTCTGGCCCGGGTGATGCGCACCCTGACCCCCAGAGAAGAGCAGGTACTCAAGATGCGCTATGGCATCGCCTTGGAAACCGATTACACCCTGGAAGACGTGGGCCGTTGCTTTGGTGTGACCCGGGAGCGCATCCGCCAGATTGAGATGCAGGCACTGAACAAGCTCCGGCATCCCTCCAGAAGCAGCGAGTTGCAGGAATCGTACTTTGCCTAGCCTGCCAGTCTGGAGCGTGCGCTGTGATCAGCAAGGACGCAGAGTGCTGGCTGACCCTGCACTTTTTGCCAGGACTGGGCTGCACCCGCATTGCCCGGCTGGTTGACTGCTTTGGTTCAGCCGACGCTGTGCTGGACCAGGGCGGGAAGGCTGCGGAACTCTTTCCGGGTTTTGCCAGGGCGCTGGCAGACAAAAGCGCCCTAAACGCGGCCCAACAGCAGGCCCGGCAGGAACTGGACCAGATTGCCAGGCAGCAGCTTTCCCTGATTTCCTGCACAGATGGGGTCTATCCGCCACAGCTTCTGGAAATCGCCGACAAACCGGCGCTCCTGTATGTGCGTGGGGATGTGCAAGCCCTGTCTGTCCAGCCTGCCTTGGCAATTATCGGATCGCGCAGCGCCAGCGACTATGGGAGAAGGACAGCGCGGCGTCTGGCCTCTGCTGTGGCGGAACAGGGCGTGTCTGTGGTTTCCGGGGCTGCTTTTGGCATTGATGCCGCTGCCCACGAGGGTGCGCTGCAAGCAGGCGGCCCCACCGTGGCAGTGCTGGGCTGCGGGGTGGATGTGGTCTATCCGGCAGCGCATCGGGGCCTGTTGGAGCGCATTGCAGCCCAAGGCGCGGTCATCTCCGAATTTTCTCTGGGCACTCGCCCGGAATCTTTTCGTTTTCCCATCAGAAACCGCATCATCAGTGGGCTTTCCCGCGCTGTTCTGGTCGTGGAGGCAGGAGAAAAGTCAGGCTCGCTCATCACCTCCCGGCTGGCCCTGGACCAGGGCCGGGAGGTGCTGGCTGTTCCGGGGAGTATTGACTCCCCCAAGAGTCGGGGGGCGCACTGGCTCATCCAGCAGGGTGCAAGCCTGGTGCAGCGGGAGGAAGACCTGTTTGAGGCCCTGTCCTGGCCGAAATCCGGCGCTGCGGATGCGCCGCTGCCCTCTGTACCGCTTTCGCCCGAGGCTGAACGTATCTTGCAGGCGCTTGACGCCTATCCGGCAGACATTGACCGTATTGCCCAAGTCAGCGGCTTTGCGCCTGCACTCTTGCAACCGCTGCTGCTGACCCTGGAACTGCAAGGACTGGTGCGGCATCTGCCTGGACACCTGTATGAAAAAACGCGCTAGAGCAATTCCGTTTTCACTTTTTAGACTTTTACCGTGCTATCGCACTGA
>CAMNHX010000345.1 GCA_946539945.1 uncultured Desulfobulbus sp.
GTAAAAGTCTTTCAGTGCGAAGCACGGTAAAAGTCTTTCAGTGCGAAGCACGGTACGAGTCCATCCCAACAACGCAGCTCTTCGGACGGTGGGGCAGATGGACTTGTCCCGCTTCGCTGAAACGTCGCGCTGATGCGCTCAAAAGGACAGTAAGGGGAGGAGCGCTTCCCCGGCCAGCTTCCGCTTACCGAACAGATCTGTTCTTGAAACTCTCTCTTGTTAGAGTGCTTTCAGTCCTTTGTCAGCCTTCCTGTTCCTGTCTTGCTGGAACAGCCACCACAGTGTCCAGAACAGAGCGCTCAAAAGCGCTGCCAGCGATCCGGATGCAGCAGGGCGACGCCTTGTCTGAAGGGGACGCATCCTGGAAGGCGCAAGCCGGGCAGGCGACAGGATACAGGGCGGACGCATGGATGCAACCCAAAAAGGAGGAAGACACGCCGTCCTCCCGGACAGGAGAGGAGGCAGTCCTGTTTCCGGGCTTGCGCGACCAGAGGCGGAACAGTACACTGCCTTTGAAAGAAAACCGCAGGGAGCGAGGAATCCGGCAGGACCGGAACAGCGCAAAAAACCACAACACGGACAGAGCAAGACAGGAATCATCATGGCACAGCCCGCCCGCATCGGCATGGTCAGTTACATCAACGTGGCCCCGATTTATGAAGTCTGGAAGGAAAAACCCCTGCCCGCAAACTGGCAGGTCATTGCCAAACACCCCAGGGAGTTGAACGAGCTGCTCCTTGAGAGCAAGATTGACATGGGCTTTGTCTCGGCCTTTGCCTATGCCCTGCACCCGGAACGCTACCGCATCTTTTCAGGGCTTTCCATCAGCGCGACCGGTCCGGTAGGGAGCGTTTTCCTCTTTTCCCGTGTGCCGCCCGCAGAACTGGACAGGCAGCCAGTACTCCTCACCAGACAGTCGGACACCTCCATCCGGCTGGTGCAAATTATTCTGGAAGAGTGGTACCGGATTCAACCAGAGTACCGGCAAGGGGTCGTCTATGGCCCGGACTCGCAGGCAGAGAGCGCTCAAGCCATTCTGGCCATTGGCGATGACGCCCTGCGTCTGAAGCGGGAGGGGCAGTGGCCAGTGGTGCTGGATCTGGGCGAGGAGTGGATGCGCCACACGGGTTTGCCCTTTGTCTTTTCTGTGTGGGTTGTGCGGGACGGCTTCATTCAGGACCAGCCGGAAGAGGCGCGACGCATCCGGGAGATGCTGCTCTCCTGCCGGGATGAGGGTCAGGCCAGGCTGTCTGAAATCTGCCGGACTGTGGCGGCCCGTATTCCCATGGACTACGAGGAGTGCGTGCAGTACCTCAAGGCCATTGAACACGACCTGACACCCGTGAAAATCCAGGCATTGGAGAAGTATTTCACCTTTCTGATCCAACGCGGTGAAGCGCCCAAAGAGGCAGTGCCAGTCAGAATCTTTGCATAGTCTTGCCTCGACAATACAAGAATGGGCGACTCCAACCCCTCCGCCCCTGTCATGCTGAAGGAAGCGACTTTTCAGCGAAGCGGTAAAAGTCTTTCAGCGAAGCGGTAAAAGTCTTTCAGTGCGCAAGCACGGCAAAAGTCAGCGCTTCGCGCTTCAGAATGACACAGGCGAAACAGGTGTTTCCTTGCCGGAGCAGGAACAGCTATCACATCAAACCCTATGGGACAGCAGGACTTCAAACCCACACACAAGGCCATGAATCACCAGAACAGTATTGCTGATGTGCGCAAACGTATTGACGAAATCGACGACACCCTGCTTGCCCTTCTCAAGGAACGCCTGGAATGTGCCAGGACAATCGGCAAGCTGAAGGACGAAACCAAACGTGCCAAGTGGGATCCGCAGCGCGAGCTGGAAATCTATGAGCGCCTGCGCAAGAATAACGCCGACATCTTCCCTCCCCAGGCGCTCTACTCCATCTTTCACGAGATCATCACCACCTGTCGGCTGTCGCAACGCAAGGCTACAGTGGCCTATCTGGGGCCAGAAGCCACCTTCACCCATCAGGCCGGAGTCAAGTACTTCGGGCACAGCGCCGAATACCTGCCACTGGAAAGCATTCCTGAAGTCTTTCAGGACGTGGAGCGTGAACGGGTGCGGTACGGCATCATCCCGGTGGAAAACTCCATCGAGGGCGCAGTCACCTATTCCCTTGATTCCTTTTTGCTCTACAAGGTTCAGGTCTGTGGCGAAATTGAGCTGCCCATCAGTCACAACCTGGTAAACCGGTCCGGCAACGTGGAAGACATCAAAACCGTGGTTTCCCATTCCCAGGCCCTGGCCCAGTGTCGGAACTGGTTGCGCAAGCACCTTCCGCATGTCCAGACCATGCCGGTTTTCTCTACTGCTACTGCCGCGAAAATGGCATCAGAAGACCCCAGCCTGGGCGCGATTGCCAGCAGTCTGGCTATCACGACCTACCAGCTTCAAGTGGTGGTCAAGGGCATTGAGGATTTTCAGGGGAACAAGACACGTTTTTTGGTCCTGGGCAAGAAGTCTCCGTCCAGAAGTGGCAATGACCGCACCTCCGTGATTTTCGGTCTGATCAACCGGCCCGGCGCACTCAACGAGGTGTTGACCATCCTTTCGGCCAAGGGCATTGACATGACCAAGCTGGAGTCACGACCTGCCAAGAATCAGGCTTGGAAGTACGTGTTTTTTGTGGATATGGTGGGCCATATGGAAGACCCGCCCATCCGTGAAGCCTGCGCTATTTTGAAACAGATCTGCGCCTTCTTTGAGGTGTTGGGTTCCTACCCGGCAGCGGCAGCCATGACGCCGGACGAGTGACGCTCACCCAAGGTTTCGCGGATGCCCCTGCCTGCGGTCTCTGCCCATCTGTTCTCCGCATCCTTCCCCGGAGAGCGCCAAGGGCAGGGTTACAACTGTTTTCATGATTTCTTTCCAAATCTATGCAAATCTCTCCAAA
>CAMNHX010000346.1 GCA_946539945.1 uncultured Desulfobulbus sp.
TTTCTCAAGTTTTCCTGGTTCTATATCCTGAACCTCATCTATAAAGACGAAATCATATTTTTGATTATTATTCAAAAATGAATGAGATGTCTCTACCTGAATGGTATTAAACAAACTGTCGAATGGTGACGGTATTGATCTGACCAATTCTATTAGAGAATTTGTATATGTAATATAACATAATGAAGAAGATGGATTCAATGCCGCAATTTGCTCCATCAAATGTAAAAGGAAAATGGTTTTTCCTGTTCCAGCAAATCCACGAATCCAATAATTACTGTTTGAATCCCCCATGATCTCATTGAGTGTTAATCTTTGAGTGCTACTCAACTCGTTAAAGTCTATCCACCACTTCATTTTTTTCCTCCTTCAATCATTACACTACGCAGAGATTCAGCCAGATTTACATCGGTATATGGTTCATTTTTTTGCTTCTGCTGATACGCTACTGCGTTAGCTTTTTCGACCAATTCTGGCTGTCCAGTTACCTTGGCTTCAGCAATCAACCTTCTCAAATCACTTTGATCAATTGTGCCTTCATCCAGTTCTTCCTTGAGAATCCTAGAGCATTTTTTCAGCATAGCCCGACCTTCTGGTTTTCCTTGGTCAAGCAAAAGAAAACCAAGTGCATGAAGTGCTGGTACATATTCAGAATCATATTCCAGAGCCTGCCGGAGTAAGGTTTCTTTCCGAGTACCGTGTGCATCAACGGACAAATTATACGCAGTCAATGGGCTTTTCTGTCTTTGATACGCCTGTTTGGCCCACTCTATAGAGCGTTCCCGCTTTCCTGCACGGCCATAACAGTAACCTATATTGGTAGCGCAATCTAGCGAGGCATCTATCCGTTCAGCAGCGCGGAACATATCTGCAGCGATTTCAAATGCTTCTGCTTCCATAGCAGCATATGCATAGTCTATGACTACGGAAACGGGAGGCTTGCTTCCGTATTGCAAAAGAGCCGTGTTGAGTCGTTGTTTGGCGATCAGCATTGCCTTTTCCTGTTCGTTCAGTTCCCGGTTGGCAAGCGGATTCATCAGGCTGGCTCGGACTGTCGTGCCAGCGACCAGAGCCTCCACTTCCAGTATTTTGTCTCGGGTAATGTGTGCATGAACCGTGATCGGCTCGCCTTTGTGAAATCCGGTGTCTGAAATAATGCGTAACACGCCCAGCAATTTGTCACGACTACCAACACAGATGGGCAACTCAACCTCCCGTTGCTCCTCTTCAGCCACACCGCAGTGGATTTCACACGGTGTTTTGGTAGGCACTTCAGATGAAGCAGGAATCAGAATTTCACGCCCGCCGCCACGGGTAATGATAAAAATGGATTCCGAAGTAATAGGTTGGATAACATCTTGCCCCAAAGCATGAAGCCCCAGACTGTGCAAGGCTGCACCCACAGACACGTGGGAACGCAGGTCAGAGGGAACAAGCACCTGAACCGTGTTGGGCAGATGGTTCATAACAGCACGGCGCACAACCGGGTTGGCGGAACTGCCACCGATAAACAGGACAGCATCAAGATCGTCGGGCTGAATGCCAGCCTTTTTGAGGGCATCGTCCACAGGCGCAAAGAGGTGTTTCGTAGAAATATCCGGGTCGTACTCCTCCATGAATGGTGCAAATACGTCAGCCAGTTGCGCAAGAGATAGAGAAGGCGCGTTCAGGTGGATTTCCCGGCCCCGGAGTTTTAAGGAGGGCGTGGGTAAATCCACAAACGGCTCTGCCTTTTGTTCCCGCATCTGGTCTAGCGTTTCAAGATTACGATCAGCAAGCCAAGTGCAGATTGCGATTTTGAGACGCTCGGCAGAGGGTTGCAGGAGTGGGATAAGCCTCTCTTCAATGTCCCGGTATTCCGGGTCAAAGCCGGGAGTATCCTCCAAGAGTTGCGGCAAGAGCACATCACGGGCAATGGCCCGGTCAAAGTTGTCACCACCCAGTGCCGTGAAGCGAGAAATGGCCCGGTTGCGCGATTTCACGGCTCCTTGACTGGTGTCCACTGTCAGAATGGAGATGTCGCAGGTTCCAGCGCCAAAGTCATACACCAGAATGTTGGCGCTTCCCTCGCGGACTCGTTCCATGAGCGGCGAGGTCTCTTCTTCCGTAAGCGAGGCTTCCCGCAGATAGCTTAAAAAGGCGGCGTTGGGTTCGTCAATCAGGCTGTGTTCAGTCACCTTCAGACCAGCGGCAGCCATAGCCTGCAACAGATCGCGGCGCTGGTTAGCCTCAAAGGAGGCGGGTACAGAAACCGCAATGCGCAAATCAGCAGGCTGATCTTGTTCAGCAAGTGCTTGGCGGACAGCGGTCAGCAGACATTTGAAAAATTCCCGTGTGGCGTCGTTGGCATCTTCAATGGCAAACGGGAGACCTTTGCCGCGCTTGAGGGCGGTTTCTGGATAAGTCGGACCAATATCAACCCCCAAGCGCATCTTGAAAGAGGAAAAAACGTTCCAACCTTCAAGGTGTTTTTGTCGCAGCCGGTGGGCGTCCTGCCCAAAAAGTAGTTTGCCATTGTGCCAGACCAGTACCGTATTGATCAAATGATGGGCAAGTGTACCGCCAAGTTCAAGCGGCTGCTCAAGCGTCAGAGGCTGGGCGATGATCGTGCCGTTTTCTTCCAGAGAGACAAGACTGACCACGCTGGTTGAAGTGCCGAAATCTATACCAATATAGCTGTGTTTGGAAAGCGGCTCGCTCAGTGTGTAGTGCGGCTTGGCTGTCACCAGCCAGTTGCCGTGTTGTTCAGAACTGGCTTCTGCGTCCGGGATAATCGGTTCCCATTCTGGTTCATTGCTCATGACTAACCCCCTACGAGTGTTTTGCAAAGTTTCCGGTCTTTCTGTTCTTTCATGGAGCTTTTGCTGTACACTTCAGAAAACAGCATCGCTTAAAAGTAGAGCTTCTTTTGTACAAACTCCGGC
>CAMNHX010000347.1 GCA_946539945.1 uncultured Desulfobulbus sp.
TGCCGTCAATGGCGCGTATTTCTACGCCAGGCACATCGCACGGAACACGAATTTCCGCAAGGTCTTTGCCCTTGGTGTTTCCGGCGATGCCAAATATCACCGCATCACGCCCCTGTATGTGGACGACAGCGAAAGCTACAAAATCCTGCCGGATATTGAGTCATTCGCCTCGTTTTCCCCGCGCAACATTGCTGAATACTACACGCACTGCGTGCTGGAAGAACAAACCGACCTTGAAAAAACAACGGAAGAAATCCTGCGGGACGCTGCCGAACTGCACGAGGCACTGCGCACCTATGGCGCACTCAAGGATCAGGACAAGCCGCTGGTGGTGGCAGGCATTTTGCTGGCGCTCGATGAGCTTGAGTACAGTTTTGCCATCAGCTTTCTGCGCGGCGACACCATCCCGGGCGCACGCGACGGCGATATTCTGATGGACGCCATCCGCAAGCGCCTGACGCGCTCCAACGTTGGCCCGGACGCCAAGAAAGACAAGCTGCTTGCCGAGTTTGCCATCCTGCAGAACAGCGTGCGCCTGAACGAATACAGCGAGGTCTTGGGCAAAACGCCCTTGCGCCATTACACCGAGTTTTTGCACGAGCGCATCTTCAAAAGTCTGAAATATCGAGAAGGCAGCAGCGAGGACTTCATTGGCCGCTTTTATGGCGAGTTCATGAGCTATTCCGGCGGCGACGGCCAGACCTTGGGCATCATCCTCACGCCGCGCCACATTTGCGACCTGATGTGCGAGTTGGTGGATGTAGGACCGGATGATGTGGTGCTGGACCCCACCTGCGGCACAGCAGGCTTTCTGATTGCCGCCATGCACCGTATGCTCATGCAGGCGGACAGCGAACAGCAGAAAAGGCATATCAAGCAAAAATGCCTGCACGGTTTTGAGCAGCAAAGCAATATGTTTGCCGTGGCTGCTGCCAACATGATCTTGCGCCGCGACGGCAACAGCAATCTGGAGTGCTGTGACTTCCTGCGGAAAAACCCGGCGCAGGTGCAAATGAAAGGCGCGACTGTCGGTCTGATGAACCCGCCCTATTCACAGGGCACAAAAGCCGACCCGCAGCAGTACGAGCTTTCCTTTATTGAGTATTTGCTTGATTCGCTTGTCACTGGGGCACGTGCTGCCGTGATTGTGCCGCAGTCCTCCATGACCGGAAAAACCAGGGACGAGCAGAAATTCAAGGCAGCCATCATGAAAAAACACACGCTGGAAGGCGTGATTACCTGCAACACCAGCACCTTTTACGGCGTGGGCGTACAGACAGCAATAGCCGTGTTTACGGCACATGAGCCGCACGACCCGCAAAAGCTGTGCAAATTCATTGACTTCCGCGACGACGGCTATGAAGTGCGTACACAAGTCGGACTGGTAGAGACCGAAGCAGCCAAGGACAGGCGGGCGCACCTGCTGGACGTATGGACCGACCGCATTGCAGCACCTTCAAAGTTCTGCGTGCAGTCCACTGTGGAGCCGGATGATGAATGGCTCTACAGCTTTTTCTACTTCAATGACGAAATTCCCGCACAGGGGGATTTTGAGAAAGCTGTTGGGGATTATCTGACCTTTCTGTTTTCAGTTGTCATGCAAAATCATGCAAACCTGGTGCAGTCCTTGAATATGTCTGACCGTGGAGAGGTCTCTCATCTTGAGGAAATGGAATGGGGCTGTTTCCGCATTGGTGAGCTTTTTGAGGTGAAACGCCCTGTTGCCCGCAACAAGGATGAGTATGAGGCGGGCGACGTGCCCTTTGTGGCGTCTGGAGCGCAAAACAACGGCGTGATGCGGTTTTGCACACCTCACCCGGGCGAGAAACTGGATGCCAAAGGCTGCATTACGGTTAGCCCGGTGGATGGCAGCGCATTTTTCCAGCCCTTTGATTTTCTTGGGCGCGGCGGCGCTGGCTCTTCTGTACTCATGCTCTACAATGACTGCATCAATGAGGCAAGCGGACTGTTTCTGGCGCGCATGATTTCGCAAACCTGTTCAAAATATACCTATGGACGCATGGGCAACAAGGATGGCATCAAGCGCGAAACCCTACTGCTGCCCATAGATGCAGCAGGGCAGCCGGACTATGCCTATATGGAGCAGTATGTGAAAAACCTGATGCACAAAAAGTACTGCCAGTGCCTCGCGTGGCTCCGAGGGCAAAGGCTTCCAGCCCCCTGAATCTGAACGGGTATGACCGGCAAAAAAGCAGTAGCCGGGCCTGAAAATCCGGGTATGCTGAAGCGCCGCTCGCCTTGTCGCAGTCCTGCTGGCCTTGGAGAGACAGGGCGCGGCACAGAGCCAAGATTCCTTTTCTTCCAGACTTTCAAGAGGTTCACCATGGTTTTTCCTGAATACCGCCCACGCCGGATGCGGCAAAATCCCACCTTTCGCGCCATGATCCGGGAAACGCAGCTCCTTGCCGAACAGCTTGTCCTGCCGGTCTTTGTCATGCCGGGCAAGGGCAAGCGCGAGGCCATCCCCTCCATGCCCGGCGTGTTCCGCTTCTCTGTGGACGAGCTGGTGAAAGAGTCCAAGGACTGCCTGAAAAGCGGCGTGCGTTCCCTGATTCTTTTTGGCCTGCCGGAAAAGAAAGACGCCCTCGGGTCCGGGGCCTATGCCCGTAACGGCATTGTGCAGCAGGCCATCCGCGAGCTGAAAAACCGGGTTCCCGACATGACGGTGATTACTGACGTTTGCCTCTGCGAATACACGGATCACGGCCATTGCGGCTGTCTGAACGGGCAGGAGGTTGACAACGACGCCTCTCTGGAGCTGATCGCCAAGACCGCTCTCTCCCACGCCGAGGCTGGCGCAGACATGGTAGCGCCCAGCGACATGATGGACGGCAGGGTGGCGGAGATCCGGTCCGCGCTGGATGAGGCTGGTCTGTACCGGATTCCGATCATGTCCTATG
>CAMNHX010000348.1 GCA_946539945.1 uncultured Desulfobulbus sp.
CTTGAGCGGCGGGCTGACTTTGCTGCAGTTCTGGAAGAAGGCGACATGAAAAAACTGCGAAACCTGGCCCTACTCTACGCAACCGCCCGGGAGAGCCGGGCGTACCGGAGCATTGCTTGGGAAATCTGGCGACACACCCTCAAGCCCTGGCAGCAGGCGGAACTGAAACGGCAAAGGGAAGAGGCGGATTGGCAGGCCTTGCGTCAGCAACAGGAGGAGGCGGCTCTGGAACGACAGGCCCGCATCCGGCGGGAACTCAAGGACTGGGCGGAAAAGGACGAGGAACTCCGCCGCCTGCACTTTGCCGCCATCCGCGCCTCCGGGGACAGGCGGGCGCTCAAGCTTCTGGGCGAAGTGTACGAGGCGGCAAAGGATCAGCCGGAATATCAGGAACTGGCCCGGCAACTGTTTCAGGAAATCGTGGAACCCCAGCAGCAAGGTCAGACCGTGGCAGATCGCATGACGCAAGGGCAACGGGACTTGTCCAATCTTTTGGTGCAGCAGGTGCGCAGGCAGTGGCGTTTACCGGAACAGTCCAAAGCCCGGTCTCGTGAGGAGTTGGAAGAGTCGCTCAAACTCTGGGCCAGAAAGGATGAAAATCTGCTGGAGATACACTTGGACGCCATTCGGAAGTCTGGCACGCAAGCAGTCCGGCAGGATATTCTGGAACTGTACGAGGCCGCCCGGGACCAAGCGGAATATCGGGCACTGGCCAAACAGATCTACCGACGGATACTGGAACCAGTCGCACCCGGCCCGGTGCAGCTGGCGCTGTACCGGATGGAACAGAGTGAGGAACGACAGGCCCGCATCCGGCGGGAACTCAAGGAGTGGGCGGAAAAGGACGAGGAACTTCGGCGTATGCACCTTGCCGCCATTCTGGCTTCAAAGGACGAAAGGGCCATCGGCAAGCTTGCGGATATGTGCGAGGCAGCGGAAGACAGGCCGGAATACCGGGGGCTGGCCGATGACATTGCCCAGCTGGTACTCGTGCCTTGGTACAGTCGGCACAAGGCGAGGTAGGCAGTGCTGTTCACACGGCAGCCTTCACTGCCACCCTTGGGTATTTTGAAAAGGGGCTTGTCTGGTATATAGAGCAATTCCGTTTTCACTTTTTAGACGTTTACCGTGCTATCGCACTGAAAAGTCATGCTGAACGAAGCGAGAAATGCAGACTTTTCAGCGAAGCGGTAAAAGTATTCCAGTGAAGCGGTGAAAGGAGTAAAAAGACAAAACGGAATTGCTCTAATGTGTTCACAGTGAAGGTATTGCAATTCTTACTGGTTTATATTTTGTCATGCATTCGGATACTCTATCTTGAATTTATTGCAAAGCCTCTGAAATCGCGGTGAGGCAAACCGGTAAAAACGCCTTCTGCCACAGCAGCGTCTCTGCGTTCCCTTTGTTGCACAACCCTCGGTCGCGTCTCAATCATCACTTTGCCAGAATCGCCCACTCAACACGTCCACACAGGAGAGTCTGCCGCCGTAACAGGCCCCGGTATCCACCAGGATCATGGTGTTGCTAATGATGGGGGTGTCTTCTTCCTGACCGGTGGAGTGGATGCCGTTAAGCCGTATGTCCTTCACAGGGGTATGACCAGCGACAACCACAGTTCCACCCGTGTAGAGGGTATAAAATTGCTCGCGTATCCACAGCAGATCGTCGGGACTCTGCTGGTCCAGGGGGATGTCGGGTTTGACTCCGGCATGGCAGAAAAAGAAGGTGCGCCCCTTGACCTCAATTTGAAAACTGATCTGCAAACCACCCATGAAGGCAAAGCAGCGGCTCTTGAAAGTGGCAAAGGTTTCCGGCGTACTCGTCCGCCTCATCTTCTCCAGACAACGCGCAGTGACCTTGCCGCCGTTTGCAAGCCATTCCTCGCCGTACTGATCCTCAAGCACCTGCCAGCCCAGTTTCTTCTGCGTTGCCTTTGAGACTGCGTGGGGTCCAGCATCATCTGTTCATGATTGCCGCGCAGCATGATGATATTCGCTTCCTCTTCGTGTGCCATCATCCAGTCCAGAACCTGGAGCGGTTTGGGACCCCGGTCAATGTAATCCCCCAGAAAGATCAGCAGATCATCTGGCGGCGTGAAGCCGATCTTTTCGTACAGCGACTGGAATTTGTCCCATTCGCCGTGAATGTCGCCAATGACCAGAATGCGTTTGTACATACAAAGACTCCTGCCTGTTCTGCCTCATACGTGGCAAGGAAGACCCTCACCATCCAGACGCCGCATCGTTTCCAGATATTCCAGCGCTTGGGTATGGATACCCGGACATTTGCTCTCCCGTGGCCCGGCAACGTTGAGGGTATGAATCCCGTTTTTGGCGAGCCAGCGCAGGGTCGCGAGGGCGTTTTTGCGGCGCTTTCCCCGATCCAGGCGCACCACCATGCAGGGCTTGCCGAATTGTGTCGCGAACTGGAAGGTGGCCAGGGTGCCGCCCTCCAGCTTGCCGCTGTTGAGGATCAGAGTACCGTCGCTGTCGATGACGTTTTGCCGGGTGCGCCTGCGGTAGCTGCCGTTGATTTCCGTAAGCACGTAGCGTTCCGGTATCACGCCGTCTTCCGCCAGACGGCCCTGGGGCACACTGCCACCGTAGGGCAGGCCATGGCGCAGGGCGAAGTCCAAGGCTGCCCTGTCCACACCTGTTTGCCCACCAGAAAGTATTTTGCGGCAAAAGAACGTGTTGGTCATTACTGTTTCATAAATTTTTCAATAAAAACCGGAGGGGGTAATACCATATTTCCAATAGTGTCAATGATGGTTCTAGAGCATTTTTGCTTTATTTTTTGAAAATGGCGTGCAGAAAACCCGGATCTTCCAGGCTGAAAAGCAGAATAATCTGCTTAAAGCCTTTCCGTTTTCACTTTTTATGTCATGCTGAACGAAGCGACTTTTCAGTGCGAAGC
>CAMNHX010000349.1 GCA_946539945.1 uncultured Desulfobulbus sp.
CCTAACTCCTAACTCCTAACTCCTAACTCCTAACTCCTAACTCCTAACTCCTAACTCCTAACATCCTTTTTTCAGTACGACATACAAACTGAAAATTTTCCAGATCAGGCACGAACAGATCAGGCACAAAGTTTGCTGACATAATTAACGCAAGTTTGGAAATCCGGTCACAGACTCCGAATTTCTTCCCTTTCCCATCAGCAAACAGGATCGCTATGGAGACAACAGCAAGAGACGGATTCACTTTGGTGGAACTGCTGATGATCATCGGGATCATCGGCATTGCGGGCTGCATAGCCGTTCCGACGATTATGCAGATACTGCCGAAACAAAACCTGCGCAGCACGGTACGCGACATCCACTCTGCCCTGACGGTGGCCAGGTCTGAAGCTGGTCGCCGCAATACCTTTGTCACTGTCATGGTCAGTCCAGACCAGGAACACACGTACAAAGTCTGTGTGGACAACGGCAAAGACCCCTTTACGAACAAAAGCGTAGGCAAGGCTGGCAACGGCATCTGCGACGAAGCGGGTAACGACAGGGAAGAGGTGCTGCAATCCGGTTCGCGCCTGCCAAACCGGGTTGTCTTTAATCCGCGCATTGGCCCCAAAGGCACCAATTTTCCCGATCAATCTGTTTCTTTCACCTCGCGGGGCCTACCGACAAGCAAGGGGCTGGGCATTGGCTCAATCGGTCTGTGTACCGCTGGCTTGGATGGAGAACCGACACAGGACTGCCGTAAGCTGACCATCTCTGCAGCAGGCAGAGTAAGTGTCTCAAGAAGAAAAGACTAACAGGATACGACCATGCGAAACCTTGACTCAATATGGAAAAAGGCGATCAGAGATCAACAGGGCTTCACTCTGGTGGAAATGCTTGTTGCCGTGGTGGTAGCACTTATCATCATGGCAGGGGTGACAGCGGTCTTTGTTTCCCACTCCCATCACTACACCCAGCAGGATGACCTTTCCATCCTGCAACAGGACCTGCGGAGTCTGCTGATGATTGTGCCAGCAGACATCCGACTGACAGGCTGTGATCCTCTGGAAAAGGGCAAGGCCAGAATTCTCAAGGCTGAAGCTTTGGAAATCGTCTTCACCGCTGACATTGCCAGCAAAAACAACTCCAAATATCCCAATGAAAGTGACGGTGAGGTGGACGCCGCAGGTGAGCGTGTTGGCTACAGGTTTAACGAGGACAACGGTATCTTGTACCGTACTGTTCAGGGCAAAAACGGGAAAATGAGCGGCTGGCAGCCCATGTTTGAAAACATCGAGCATCTGGAGTTCAACTACATTCTGGACAACAACCAATCAACCCTGAAGGCAAACAAAAACCAGCTCAACAAGAAGCAGATCAAGGCTGTGCAGCTCTCTGTGCTGGCCCGTGCGCAAAACCCCACCACAGGCGGCTATACGCACGCAGGTTCTTTCAAGTCCGGCTCAGGAGAAACCTGGACCGTGCCGCAGGACGGGCATCGCCGTCGGCTGGTGGTGACCACCATTCAACTCCGCAATATGGCCTACTGAAACCACACAACAGGGAGGGGCGCTTTCTCCCCGATAAGCGGGGACCGCGCTGAAACATTGGATGAAAAGACCAAGATTATGCCACAACCAACAGGGCTTCACGCTCCTTGAAGCCGTTGTCGCCATGTGTATCCTGACCATTGGCGTGCTGGCTGCCGCAGCCATGCAGGGCAGTGCCATTCGCGCCAGTACAGTGGCTTATGACCGCACCGAGGCGAATACCATTGCCACAGCCCTGCTTGAGACCCTGCAGACCGTTGACTTTGACCATGAATTGCTCAAGGAGGAGCCTGACAGCGCCAACAAGCTGGTGTACCACATTCCTGACCTTGCCCAACCAGAGAAGACCTGCCGCTTTACCAACTTGACCGAGGCAATGAAAAGGGAATGGTACAAGCAGTGCGAATCAGAAAAGTGCCACGCCTATACCGACAAGGGCAAGCTCCCAGATATGATGGATAACCTTGTTACTGTAGTGAAACCAGACAGTGGTCTTGTTCGGGACAAGTCTGGTCTCATGTATGTCCTGTACTGGTGGGTTCAAGATGTCAAAGTGAAAGAACAGGGTAAGGACAAGACTGCAAACAAAAATATTCATGTTTTTCTGGAGTGGAATACGCCTTACGGTAAAAATCACTTGGCCTATACCACTACCAAATACCTGAACGTCTCGCTGAAAAAGTAAAGGGAGGACTGTCATGCCACAGATATACTGTACACCTACAGGGGATGAACGAGGATTTGTTCTGGTCATGTCCCTGGTCCTACTGGTCCTGTTGACGCTCTTTGGCATCTGGGCCTTACAAACTTCAGACTTTGAAAACAAGGTTGCAGGAAACGCGCAGATAGCTGGTCGCCAGTTCAACATTTCAGAAGGCGCAAACTATACCACTGCAGCGCAGGTAGGCTTCAGCCAGACTGGTGACAATCCCAGAAACAAGTGGTTCATTCCCGGTGATCTTACCAGAGACAATCAGATCATGGAAGTACCGGACTTCAATCCGGCAGGACGCACGACCTCAAGCCAGGACAAGTACGATCCTGCTGATGAAAATACCTGGCCCTGGAATAATCTGGAAAGCGAATACAAGGAGGACGGCACTGTGGACAAGGTCCCGAACAACCAGGCGCTGGACTACCGCTATCTCGTAACCTATATCGGCTCGCAGACCGCAGGCCAGGGTTATGACGCTGGTATGTTTACCGCATACACCTACCGTATGCAGGGCAATGTGGCAAACCAGCACACGATTGTGGAAACCGGCGGCAAAAAGATCGGTATGAAGCTGGGGCTTTGATCCTTACACCAAAGGCAAAGTTCAAGCCTCCTCATCGAGTCAATGTCATCAATTCCGAGTATTTCTGTTTTCACTTTTTATGTAATG
>CAMNHX010000350.1 GCA_946539945.1 uncultured Desulfobulbus sp.
AGTGTACCGGGCAATCCGCAGCCCGACAAAGGGAGGTCACTTCATATTGTCTCTAGCGGCGTTGACTGGCTCCCCCGACCCTTGGCCGCCCCTCCGGGAACAGCTGAACCGACCAATCAACTGGGAGATACTCACCATGCAAAAAACCTGTCTTTTCGTCTTCATCCTGCTCTGCCTCGCCCCGCCACTTTTTGCCGCCGAAGTGAGCGGGCAAGCCAGCGGGCGGGACATCATGCTCAAGGTGGAAGCTGTTGACAACTTTCAGGACCGCACCATGACTGGCGTCATGACCGTGGAGCGGGGCAGGGAAAAACTGGTTCGCAAAATGGAGATGTTCAGCAAGAAGTACGGCGCACGGAAGGAGAACGGTGTGCTGGCGGACGAGCGCAGTCTGATCCGCTTCCTCGACCCCGCCGACGCCCGGGGGACCATGTACCTCACCTGGTCCTGGGACGACCCGGCCCGGGAAGACGACATGTGGATGTACATGCCTGCCGAAAGCCTGGTACGCCGCATCTCCGGCAGTGGTAAGAAGGGGGCCTTTATGCGTTCTGACCTTGCCAACGAGGATATTCAAAAGCGCTCGCTGGACGCGGACACGCACACCCTTTTGCGGAGCGAGTTCCTGAACGGCGCGGACTGCTGGGTGGTGGAATCCGTGCCCCGCCCCGAACTGGAGGAGGACACCAACTACTCCAGGCGCGTCATCTTCGTGCGCAAGGACATTTCTCTGCCCGCCCGGGTAGAGTACTACGACAAGCGCGGTCGCCTGCTCAAGATCGCGACCAACGGCGGTTTCCAGCAAATCGACGGCATCTGGACCATCACCAAAAGCCTGTACGAGACCCCGGACAGGGGCACACGCACCCTCATGGACCGTGCGGAGACCGCCCATAACCAAGGTCTGGAAGACAGCCTCTTCCAGCAAAGCAACCTCAAACGCTAAATAACCCCGCCCTTCGGGCGGAGCTTTATGGTTAGGGCGCTTTTGGGGAGCCGTTGCATCGAAGAGCCCCGCGAAGGTTCAAGTCTTTGTCGCGTGCAAAGCCCATTTTCTCACAAACACTCAAAACACACAATACGGAGGGGCGCTTCCTCCCCGGCATTCATGCCGGGGTCTCCGCGCCGAATCGGATGAGCCTTTCTCTCCGCCCAGCCGGGTTCTGCCTGCCCATCCTGTTGGTCCTTGCGCTGGCGATGGGGCGGGTGCATCCAGCGGCAGGCGCGGAAAAGGCGCTTCCTGGCGATCCCTTTGCGGAATCCCTGATCCCGGACAGTGCCGAAACCTCCCCGGAGACTGCTACCTCGTCCGGGTGGGCAGGAGAAGAGCGCCCTGTCCTGTCCAGCCTGCCCTTTGTCCAGCGGGGCTGGCTGGAAAGTCGCAACCAGATCCGGTTGCGGGACGGGCGGGGGCTTTCCACCCGGCAAAGGCTCTGGCTGGAGGGCGGACACAGCTTCTGGCATGACCAACCAGAACGCAAACCGGAAGACAGGAAGGACACAGCCTTGCGCGTTTTTCTCTCCGGCAGTCTGGACTGGGACGCCGCTGCCGCAAGCCTCACAGAGGACAATGAGGCGTTTTCAGCAACCCTGCACGAAGCCTATCTCACCTTTGAGAGCGAACACGCTGACCTGATGCTGGGCCAGAAAATGGCGCGTTTCGGCACAGGCGATGGCATCAACCCCCTGGACCTGATCAACCCCCTGGACCATCGCGATCCCTTTGCCTCGGGCCGCAGTGACAACCGTTTGCCCGTGTTTCTTGGACAAGGTCTTTTTGCCCTGCCCAAGCCCACCTTTGTGGAAGACCTCTCGCTGCAGGCCATAGTCGTGCCGTTGGCCAGGGTGACAAAACTCCCGGGGCGGGGTTCCGCCTGGGAGATGCCCGGTTTGCGCAGTCTCCGGCAGAGCAGCGACAGGGGCCTGGTCCGGCTGGCAGAACAGGACCGTCCCAAGAGCTGGTTTGAGGAGGGCAAGTATATGCTGCAGCTCAACGCCACGCTGCACGGTTGGGACTTTGGTCTGGCCGGGTTTGCCGGACCTGCCGACACCCCGGTTTTGACCGGTCGCCTGAACGCGCAGGGTGAGCGCATCATTACCCCGGAGCATCCAGCCATGAGCGCCCTGGGGCTGACCTTTGCCAAGGGCTTGAACCGCTCCACGCTGCGGGGCGAGCTGGCGCTGAAACCCGCCTTTCCTGTCCAGAAAAAGAGCGAGACTGGCGCACTCCCGGACTTTGCCCGGCGCGACATGATGGAAGGCGTGATCGGCTTTGACCGCACCTTTGCCCTGAACCGCTACCTGAACCTGCAATACTTTGCCACTGTTATCCCGGATGACGCGGATTTGAACCAAAGCGGCCTGGCCCACGGCATGACCTATGAAGTCTCTGACCAGTTTCTGGACGATGACCTGAAACTGGGGATCAGCGGCATCATCGGCTTTTCCGGTCAGGGCTGGACCGTGCAGCCCTATGCAGAATACAGGATAGGCGACCACTGGCTCCTGACCGCCTCGGTCATGCTCTTCAACGGCAATGACGAAGGTACTTATGGCCAGTATGGCACAAGCGACTTTGCCACTCTTAAGCTCCGCTGGAGTTTTTGAAATCGTATCATTTTTTCTGACTTCTTTCTCGCTGCGCCGGAGTGCTTGTGCTTTGTCCTTTTTGACATCCTCTCCCGCCTGAAGGCGGGAGATTCCTGCCGCGTTCAGGAGCAAGACAAGACTCCTGGGGAACCTTGCAAAACATCCATATTCCGCCTTGGTGGGTTGTCCCGCTCAACGCCCTCGTCGGAGAGCTTGTAGAGGGACTGGAGGATCAGGATTTTGAACATGAATAAGGGAGGATAGGGCTTGCGTCCTGCGGAAGAGGCGTTCTCGCGTCCCAGAGCTTTTTCGA
>CAMNHX010000351.1 GCA_946539945.1 uncultured Desulfobulbus sp.
ACTTTCCAGCGAAGCGGTGAAAGGAGTAAAAAGACAAAGCGGAAATGCTCTAAAACGGAAACGCCCTCATTCAGTCCTCTCGTCCGCACTGCAAGCTTCCTTTTTGTTCAGTTGTCTCCCGCCCGTAGGCATCGGCAAAGCGGACAATGTCGTCTTCGCCCAGATAGGCGCCGGACTGGATTTCAATCAGCACCAGGGGAATCACGCCGGGATTCTTGAGCCGGTGCGAAGCGCCAACCGGAATATAGGTGGACTGGTTTTCCGTGAACAGGCGCTTTTCACCATCCTTGGTCACCTCTGCCGTGCCGCTGACCACCACCCAGTGTTCGGCCCGGTGGTGATGCATTTGCAGGGACAGCTCTGCTCCAGGATTGACCACAATGCGCTTGACCTGAAAACGGTCAGCCATGATCAAGGTTTCGTAACTGCCCCAGGGGCGATATACCAACGGATGCAGCCGGTACTCTGGCCGGTTGTTCCGACGCAGCCGCGCCACCACCCGCTTGACCTGCTGCAACTGGTCGCGTGGGGCTACAAGTACTGCGTCCTGCGTCTCTACCACTGCCACATCGTGCAGACCAATGGCTGCCAGCAGGCGATGCCGGGCGTGCAGATAGCAGTTCTCCACATCTTCAATCAGCACGTCGCCACTGCACACGTTGTGGTTTTCATCCTGCTGCCCGGTCTGATAGAAAGCCTCCCAAGAGCCGAGATCACTCCAAAATACATCCAAGGGCATCACAGCGCTCTTCTTTGAATGCTCCATCACAGCATAGTCAATGGAATCCGAGGGGCAGGCCAGAAAGGCCGCCTTGCCAGGCCGGACAAAATCGCTGTCTGTCTTGCGCATACGCCAGGCTGCCTCGCAGGAAGCATGGATTTCAGGCCCAAAGTGTTGCAATTCCGCCAGATACGTTGAGGCCCGCATCAAAAACATTCCGCTGTTCCAGTAAAAGTTGCCTGAAGTCAGCATGGCGTCCGCATCCTGACGCTTGGGCTTTTCCACAAAGCGGGCTACCGCAAAGCCGCCAGAACCCAGTGCCTCACCCTGCTGGATATAGCCAAAACCGGTCTCCGGGCCTGTGGGCTTGATGCCAAAGGTGACGATGTATCCCTGCGCCGCCAGTTCAGCCGCCTTTGCCACACTG
The DNA here is from genome assembly GCA_946539945.1 of uncultured Desulfobulbus sp. Lineage (GTDB taxonomy): Bacteria > Desulfobacterota > Desulfobulbia > Desulfobulbales > Desulfobulbaceae > Desulfobulbus. Next base: position 1,149 of record CAMNHX010000351.1, read on the forward strand.
GTTTGAAAGGCAGGGCCGTTCTCCAGTACATGGTCAGAAGGGAGTACCAGCATCAGGGCATCCTTGCCACCCTCGCACAGGGCCAAGGCTGCCAGGGCAATGGCTGGCGCAGTGTTGCGACCTTCCGGTTCCAGAAGAATCTGCGCCTGAACCTTGCGTCTTTGCAGGTCTCCGGCAGCGTAAAAGCGGTGTTCCTCGTTGCAGATGACGACCGGGCTGCCGCATCCGGGCACTTGCAAGGCGCGATCCACTGTATCACCGAAAAGCGTCCGGCCTGCGCCCAGATCCACAAACTGCTTGGGATACATTTCCCGTGAAAGCGGCCATAGCCGCGTACCGCTCCCACCGCACAGGATCACTGGAACAAGGTTCTGCTGCATGAACATCTCCAAAAAGGGTTACGAGGGAAGAACTTGGCCTTCTTTCTCTATCAAACGCAAGAGTTCCGCTGTCTTGTCCTCAAGCAGCGCCCGATTGCCCCGAGACTCCACATTCAGACGCAGGAGCGGCTCGGTGTTGGACATCCTCAAGTTGAAGCGCCATTCGGGAAACTCCAGATTCACACCGTCAATGCGGTCTTCATGGCTGGCTGAAGACGCATAGGCATCGCGCACCTTGATCATCAGTTCAGGCGCATTGGCGACTCGCCGGTTGATCTCGCCGCTGCACGGATACAAGTCCATCCGTTCTCCCACCAGTTCGGCAAGCGTCTGGCCGCTGCGACAGAGCAGCGCTGCCACAAGCATCCAGGGCAGCATCCCGGAATCGCAGTACGCAAAATCCCGGAAATAGTGATGGGCGCTCATCTCGCCGCCGTACAGGGCTTTTTCCGCCCGCATCCGCTCCTTCATGAAGGCGTGACCAGTCTTGCCCATGACAGGCACGCCGCCTGCCTTGAGCACCACCTCGCGAGTGTTCCAGTACACACGCGGATCATGGACAATTTTTTCGCCCGGAAAATGCCGCAAAAGTTCCTGCGCCAAAAGGCCGATACAGTAATAACCCTCAATGAAATTGCCCTCGCTGTCGTAGAAGAAGCAGCGGTCAAAGTCGCCGTCCCAGGCTATGCCCATATCCGCTTTGGCCTCGCGCACGGCAGCTGCAGTGGCGGCCCGGCGCTCGGGCAAGAGGGGATTGGGTACACCATTGGGAAAATGGCCGTCTGGTTCTGCGTTCAGGGAGACAATTTCCAGAGGAAGCCGGGGCAGGAGTTCGCGCAAGACCAGCCCCGCACAACCGTTGCCTGCGTCAGCGATGAGTTTCAACGGTTTGGCAGCAGCTTTACAGGCAGCGGCAAGACCGCTGTACTCCAGGAGCCAGCGGACATACTCTGGGCGGAAAGAACTGTGCAGGGCTTCGGGCGCAAGGGGGGGAGCAGAGGGAACAGAGGAATCCGCCAAAATCTGCTCAACACGGTCGCGCAGGGCAAACAGCCCGGAATCGCCGCTGACCGGCACAGCGCCAGCGCGGACGATTTTCAAGCCGTTTTCATCTGCCGGGTTATGACTGCCGGTGATCATCAGGCCCACGTCAAAAGGCTGATGCGCGGCAGCGTAGTAGATTTCCTCTGTGCCGCACAGGCCAATGTCTGTAACCTGAACCCCACCAGAGCGCAAACCGGCAATCAGTGCATCCCGCAGTTCCGGGCCAGAGAGTCGGGCATCACGACCGATGACTGCCTTGCAGGGGGAGAATTCGGCGGCAACAGCCTGCCCCAAGGCACGCGCCAAAGGCACGTT